>JAAFHO010000450.1 GCA_013297575.1 Chitinophagales bacterium | reverse complement strand
ACTATTCGCTGAAAGTCCAATTGAAGGTATGCTCATGCCCCAATTTACTGTTAATTGTTTAATCGTAGCCAGTACCCACCCGCGAATGGGCCAAGGCATAGCACCTAAAACGTCTTTCATGCGTTCTGCATTGTTCACTTGTCCTGTTCTTGACTTAGCAATTTCGGCATCTAGATAATTGGCCAATTCCTGTAACGTAAATTGATCTGCTTTTACTACTTTTACAGAGCCCATTTCAGAATCTCCTTTGATTAAAACACTCAATGAGGCATCTATAGATGGACGGACAACCACATTTCCGCGTTTAATATAGGTGTTAAATTCCGGCACTTCATCGCGGATAGCACGAGCAACAGCCAGTAAAAAAACATGCGTATAAGTGATTTTTAAGCCCTCTGAACGTTTTTGGGAAATATACTTTTCCAGGTCGGTTACATCTAACTCGACCGACCCGAATATCTTCGAGTCGGTCGGTTTTTTGTACAACACAGCAGCAACGCGCCGCCAAGTTGTATCCATCGAATGTTGGTTATCCATGGAGGCAAAGATACTGTCAACTCTTTGGATTTTTCATCTCTGCTAAAGGTATTTTGTAATACACCTTAAATCGGAAATGATACGGACTGGTTGGGGAGAGACAGGGTGAAATGCTTTCAGGGAAAATGACTTTAAGTTGATGTTTTCCATTTTCCGGACTTGTCCAATTCCAAGTATATGGAATAAATGGGCAATTTTCGGGATCGGGGGCTTGGATTACCTCAAAACCAAAATGGCACATCGGAATGTCCGTTAAAAAAGTAAACACCCGAGTTTGTTCCTCAAAACTAAAAGTACAATGGCCTTGAAAAAGTTGTTCAGACTGATCTTCTCGCCACCAAATGGATTCTCCATCAAACAATGCTGATGCGCTGGAATAACGAGGACAAGGGATGATTTGTGCAAAAATAAAGTGCACAGAGCATAAAACAGCGGTGATTGACATTAAAACACGCATAATAAAAAAAGTTGTGCCATGTATGGCAGGTTACGGAAAAAGATGATTGATAGAAATGCGGTAGGCTATTTCAAGGTACAAAACTAGGGCAATCCTTTGAAACGTACAAAATTTTGAATAAAAAAAATACAAACAAAATTTAGACTAATCTAAAAATAAAATTTACCTTTGCGTAAAATAAAATTAAAATCATCAAAATAACACCTTTGCATGCTGTCCATAACGGAAGAAAATTACCTAAAAGCCATTTTTAAGATCGCAGAACGAGATCAATCTCCTGTAAATACCAATGCTGTGGCGGCTTCGATGCAAACAACAGCGGCATCGGTAACGGATATGATTAAAAGGTTGAGTGAAAAAGAATTACTCGATTATGAAAAATATAAGGGTGTGCTATTGACGGAAAAAGGCCGAAAACTAGCCACTAATTTGATACGGAGGCATCGGTTATGGGAAGTGTTTTTGACCGAAAAACTGGGTTTCTCTTGGGATGAAGTACACGAAATTGCGGAAGAATTGGAACATATTAATAGTGATCAATTGATCGATCGGATGGATACTTTTTTAGGCTACCCGCGTTTTGATCCTCATGGCGATCCAATTCCTGACGCAGATGGATACTGGACTAGAAGGCCACAAGTATTGCTGGGTACGCTCTTGCCGGGGCAGTTGGGTGTTGTGACTGGTGTGGACGACCATACCTCGGCCTTTTTGCAATACTTGAATCAATTGGGTCTGGGCTTGGGCGAAAACATCGAAGTGATAAACAGGGTATTATACGATAATTCAATGATTATCAAATTAAAAGATGGTAAAAGCATTGCAGTAAGCGATAAAGTAGTACAACATTTATTTGTAAAAATTTCAGCATAAGTTGCGTATGTCAAAAAAACATTATCAAAAAATGGGCGATAGTGATATGTCGCTTTCGGATGTAAACAACACCGTAGAAACCAACGTGAAAGGCGGGTTTTGGCGCAAGTTATTGGCTTTTTTAGGGCCTGCTTATTTAGTAAGTGTAGGTTATATGGATCCCGGTAACTGGGCAACGGATTTGGCCGGAGGAAGTAAGTTTGGGTATGCACTGCTTTGGGTATTAGTGATGAGTAATCTTATTGCCCTACTATTGCAGAGTATGAGTGCCCGTTTAGGGATTGTGGCCCGACGTGATTTGGCGCAGGCTTCCAGAGATTTATATCCGCCCATTGTCAATATTTTTAATTATATTTTAGCAGAAATTGCCATTGCAGCATGCGATTTAGCCGAGGTAATTGGTATGGCTATTGGACTTCAATTACTTTTTGGGCTTCCACTGGTATGGGGTGTAGCCATAAGTGTATTGGATACATTTTTACTGCTATTGCTCATGAATTGGGGGATACGAAAATTGGAGGCTTTTATTTTGGCATTGATCGCAGTAATTGGTGTGGCATTTGGGATTGAGATGTATTTGGCGCAACCCAGTCTTTCAGGTCTTGCAATGGGTCTAATACCGACTATTCCTGGCGATGAAGCGTTATTTATCGCCATAGGCATCATCGGCGCTACAGTAATGCCACACAATCTTTACTTGCACTCCGCATTGGTGCAAACGCGAAAAGTGGAACGCACCGATATTGGCATACGAAGAGCCATTAAGTTTAATATTATTGATTCGGCTATTGCCCTTAACCTAGCGTTATTTGTCAATGCGGCTATTTTAATACTTGCCGCCGCCGTTTTTTACAAAAATGGCCACTCTGGTGTTACCGAAATTCAGGATGCACACCGCCTGTTAGAACCACTTTTAGGTAAAAGTTATGCACCTATCCTCTTTGCGGTGGCTTTAATTGCTGCTGGACAAAGTAGTACTGTGACTGGCACATTGGCTGGTCAAATTGTGATGGAAGGCTATTTAAGATTGCGTATTGCGCCTTGGTTAAGACGAATTATAACTCGTTTATTGGCTGTTATTCCGGCTTTATTGGTCATTACCTTTATGGGGGAGTCGGAAACAGGGAATATGCTTATTTTAAGCCAGGTGATATTAAGTATGCAATTAGGATTTGCGATTATTCCGTTATTACACTATGTGAGTAGTAAGGCGCGTATGGGCGAGTTCGCGATTGGTTTTTGGACAAAAGTAGCAGGTTGGGTGAGTGCCGCGATTATTGTCTTGCTTAATATTCGATTAGTAATACAGCAAATAGGCGCTTGGACTACCGCGCTGGGTTCGTACGCTTGGATTATTCAATTTATCGTAGTTCCATTTTTTGTTTTTGCTGGCTGTATGCTTGTTTATATCACTTTAATGCCGTTATTGAATATTATTAGAGAAAAAAGTATTCTTGCGCCACATGGGGTGTTTTCTGGCCTTTCAGAGCAGCCTATGCCCGAATATAAAGAATTGGCGGTTGCGTTAGATTTTACAGCAACAGACAAAAAAACACTTTTACATGCGTTGCATATTGGTGGCAAAAACGCCCATTATTTTCTGATCCACTCTATTGAAAGTGCAGGCGCAGTAGTCATGGGAGAAGATATCCGCGACGGTGAACATGCTCTAGACAAGGCAACTTTGAACGAATATATACTGGCATTGACAGAGATGGGTTATCGCGCAGAGGCCATTATCGGTTATGGTTCACCTAGAAAAGCGATACCTTTAATTGTAGAGGAAAAAGGCGTTGATCTTTTAGTAATGGGGGCGCATGGGCATACCTTGATTAAAGACCTCATTTTCGGGGCGACGGTAGATGCGGTAAGGCATTCGGTGAAAATTCCCGTTCTAGTTGTACGTTAAGCCTCATCAAAGGTGACCACTACCCTATCCGTTTTTGGATGCGACTGGCAAGTGAGTACATATCCAGCGGCTACTTCGTCGGGTTCAAGGCCGTAATTCAATTCCATTTCCACCTCACCTTCGAGTACTTTTGCTTTACAGGTACTACACACACCGCCTTTGCACGAAAAAGGCAAGTCTGCGCCTGCGCGCATGGCAGCATCTAACAACGTGCTACCATCGGAGGGAAGCCTAAAGTCAAATTCAATACCGTCTTGGATCACGGTGATTTGGGCATCCAAAGATGGTACTTTAGTACTTTTGCTTGTTGCCCTTGGGGTTTGGGGTTTTCCTGTCGTAAACAATTCAAATTTAATCTTAGTGCTTTCTACGCCTAAAGCAGACAAACTATCTTTCACTGCAAAAATCATTTCAGATGGCCCACAAAGAAAATATTGATCAACATCGGTTGGATCAAAGAAAAAACGTGCGAATTTGTTACATTTTTCGGCATTGATATGACCTTGGAAAAGATCATTGGCCATAGATTCTCGACTAAAAATATGATGAAAGGCAATCCGATCGGGGTAACTGTTTTTTAGCAACTCCAATTCGTCTCTAAAGATAATATGATCGAATCCTTGATTGCCATAAAAGAGCACCATACGGCTATGTGGCTCGTCATGAAGCATCGTTTTTAAAATGGAGATGATGGGGGTTATCCCACTTCCCGCTGCGAATGCTACAAATAAACGCTTGGCTGTTGGCTGCATTTCTACAAAAAAACGCCCTTCAGGTGGCATTGCCTCCAATTTGTCGCCTACTTTTAGTTCGGTATTAGCAAATGTGCTAAATACTCCGCCCTCCACCTGCTTGATCGCTACACGCAAACTTGTCTCATAAGGCGCACTACAAATAGAATACGAACGACGCACTTCTTCACCGTCGATATGGGTTCGCAAAGTGAGGTATTGTCCTTGTTTATACTGAAAAACAGTATTATTTTCCGATTCTAAGGCAATAGAAACACATGTAGAGGTCTCTCTGCGAATTTCTTTTACTATTACTGGGTAAAAATGCATTTATATTTTTTCTAAAATCCAAAAATTAATCCAGCACTGAGCGAAATGCCACGATTTTCGATATTAACATAATCAAAATTGTCCAATGGGGTTAAACCATAGATA
>JAAFHO010000045.1 GCA_013297575.1 Chitinophagales bacterium | reverse complement strand
ACGACGCTCTTCCGATCTACCCCGACTCATAAGGCGCACTACAAATGGAGTACGAACGACGCACTTCTTCGCCGTTGATATGGGTACGCAAAGTGAGGTATTGCCCTTGTTTGTACTGAAAAACAGTATCATTTTGTGGTTCTAAGGCAATAGAAACACATGTAGAGGTCTCTCTGCGAATTTCTTTTACAATAACTGGGTAAAAATGCATTTATATTTTTTCTAAAATCCAAAAATCAATCCGGCACTTAGTGAAATGCCACGATTTTCGATATTAACATAATCAAAATTGTCCAATGGTGTTAAGCCATAAATATACCTTCCATCTATAAAAAATCGACTTTCCAACACCTTAAAAGAAAGCATAGCACCTCCTTGGACATTGAGATCCGTTTTTTTATAGTCATTCTCAAAATCCATATCTTCTTTTGTGATTTGGGTATCTGATCCACCTGTAATTGGACTGGTGTTGATGGTGGTTTCCTTTTTAGTGCCACCAATTGCCCATGAAAAGGCGGGTCCACCCACTAGATCAAAACGCGCAGGGCCTAGTTTAAAACCTGCTTTTAGCAAAAGTGGTATTTCAACATATTGCACCTTGAACTCCTGTATGTTTTTGGTTTCCAGGATAAATGGCACATTGATGATTTGAGTGTATTGCCAATTGCGTTGCACATAATTGATCTCTGGCTGAATAGCAAAACCTTCGTTTGCCCGTATTTCGGCCAATAAACCGCCCAATAAACCCGTGCGATTATCCAAAACCTCACTGGCAGACAGTTGTGAATAGTTAATGTTGGTGTTAATAACGCCGCCTCGAACACCGAAACTCAACTGTGCTTGTGCAGTTAAAAAACAAAAAAGCACTGCAATAGTGCATATTATAAGTCTCATAATAACGTAATTTTTTCTTATGTTATGCTATTTTATTTTCCAAAATTCCAAAGGCATGTTATTCCTTGCCACGGCAAAGGTAGTACTTCCTGCTGTCTTCAACAAACGGATATCGCGCACTTCTCCTTCAAAAAACAAACCTGTCTGAGCTGAATGTTGCACTGTGAATCCGCCTTTCCCATTGCCTTTTAGGAAAAGTCCATAATCCGCATCAATATAGCCAAATTCGGGTTTAGATCCCAAAAAATTACCGCCAGCAATAATATCCATAAAGCCATCTTTGTCAAAATCGTCAGTGCAAAGGCCGTACAAAGGTGCTAATTGAGCGTCATTAGGCAAAATAGTGAGTTGGTATCCTCCATTCGGTTGGCTGAGTAAAACGGCATTGCCTAAATACCCTGCTGTGCGGGTTACAGCACCGCGCATTTGCTCAGGGGTGAAAATATCGGTAAGTCCTTGATTGCCATAATTTTTAAACTTTAGGTATTTCTTTTTCAAAATAGGGATATTACTCACCAAATCGCCACGTAAGGTATAGGGCAACATCTTATTATTTGCAAAACGCGACAAAAATTGCTCGGGTGTTCCGTTGCCATCAAAGTCGTTGTAAGTCAATTCCAATGGATGCTCCACCGATGCTTCCAGCCTGGAATTGAGTCCCATATTGCCCAACACAAAATCGGGTTTACCATCGCCATTAAAATCGGCTGATGCTATGCGTTTCCATAATCCATTGCTACCTTCCAAACCCAAATCTTTGGTCACGTCGGTCATTTTACCGGTATTATTTCTGAAAATGGATATGGGCATCCATTCCCCACAAACAATCAAATCTTGGTCTTTATCACCATCAATATCTGTCCATAAGGCATCGGTGGGCATACCTAGGTTTTTAAAGGTTTCCATTTGGACCGGCCTAAAATTTCCTGTGCCATTATTGGCCATCAAAAAACCGCCTACCGGCAGTCCAACTTGCCCCGGTACGAGGCGCATGGCCACAAATACGTCCATATCGCCATCTCCGTCAAAATCGGCGGGACGGACAGCCGCAGATGCAAATGGTTTTGCGCCAGGAAGGGCATCCATTTTTCGGGTAAATCTGCCTTTACCGTCGTTCAAGTATAACCGATCTGCTAACAAAGGGCTCATTGAACTCATTTCATTACTCCCTGAGGCCACATACAAATCCAAATCTTTGTCGCCATCTACATCCAAAAAAGCGGCATCTACGTCCTCCGCAGCGGCATCTAATACAAAATCGGGTTGGATCGTTGCTGCAAAAGATCCATTTTTTTGTTGGATGAAAACAGCACCCGGTTGTTCCGCCGCTCCACACACAAAATAATCGTCTAGTTGGTCGCCGTTAATATCCCCAACGGCCAAACGAGGGCCTTCTGTGCTGTATTTGAAATACAAAAGGCGGTCGCGATCCCAATCGGAAAATACACTTTCTTGGTGCGACCATGTGGAGGTGCTGGCCAATTCAAACATAGGTTTTTCCTTTTTTTGTCGCAAAAATGGCAACCATTTGGGCAAATTGGCCTCTGATTGCTTTAAGGAAAGCATTTGATTGGGTTTGATATTGGTCAATAAAGTGGCTTTTCCATTGGGCCATTCGATATAAGCGGTATCCACAAGAGTTTGGTTGTCTAGTCCAAAATTTGGACGGTTGTCCATCGAACTTTGAAAGCCGCGCATAGGCATTTGCTCCAGATAATAGCCGTTTCCATTGACACGAAGGTATATTTTGGTGCCAATGGCAGCGGTATTGCCTTTTTCACCTGTCAACGAAAACTTCAAATAATTACGATCGCTCATTTTTTGGCGGGTCTCGTTTCTATACACCAAGGCTTCGCTATTATTACAATTTACGATAAGATCCAAATCGCCGTCATTGTCCAAATCGCCGTAAGCAGAGCCGTTGGAAAAACTAGGAATATCCAATCCCCAGGCTGCTGCCTCGTTTTTAAAAGTAAGGTCTTTATTATTATGAAAAGCAAAATTAGGCAATGGAACTGAAGGTATAGAATCAATCAAACGCTTATAATTGACCGATCCACCGCCAATAATTTCTTGTTGGACAGATGGATCGCTGATAAACAACAAATAATCTTGATCGGTCAAATCCCGCGCCACGCCATTGGCCACAAAAATATCTTTCCAGCCATCATTATCCATATCAAACATCAGCGCACCCCAACTCCAATCGGTGGCTTCGCAGGAGGCCAAGCAGGCAATATCGGAAAAATGTACCTCTTTTTTACCGTTTTGACTTCCATTGTTCAGGTGGAGCATATTGCGGGTAAATTGGTTATAATAAATGTCTTTGGAAGTATTAAAGCGGTCGGGACTATCAAAAGAAGTAGATGTTTTAAGACGATAATCATCTGCGGGAAGCATATCGGTCACAAAAATATCGGGCAAGGCATCGTTGTTGATATCGGCCATATCTGCGCCCATACTGGCTGCGCTAATATGCCTTGCAGATCCTTCTAAATCCTCTTTAAATGTGCCATCGCCATTGTTATAATACAGATAGTCCCGCTCGAAAAAGTCATTAGACACATAAATATCCTGCCATCCGTCCTGATTAATATCGCCTACTGTCACCCCCAAACCAAAAGCGATGACCGAGCCTAAGATGCCTGCTTCAGTGGAAACATCTTTGAAAAACGGGTGTCCATCTACGATATTTCCTTCATTTCGGTACAATTTGTGTCCTCCAAGACTATCACGGGTATTGCGAAGGTTTTTTCGGAGATCAAATGACCCAATTGCCCGAAAAGAATTATTCAAGACATAAACGTCCAAATCGCCATCGCGGTCGTAATCGAAAAAGGCTGCGTGGGTGGTCAAACCTCGATCAGCAAGCCCATACGCTTTTGCGGATTCGATAAACGTACCGTTTTTTTGGTTGATAAAGAGTTCGTTTTCGCGGCTAAAAGACTGTTTTTCTTTTTCATCCGCACGTGGGTTACCTGAATTGCAAACATAAATATCCGTCCAACCATCGCCGTTTACATCGGCCATGCTTACGCCAGTTGACCAAGATCCTTTTCCTGTTACACCTGCTTTATCCGATATGTTTTCAAATTTAAAATTGCCTAAATTGCGGTACAATCTATTTTGCCCCATATTGGAGGTAAAAAACAGATCTTGTAGGCCATCATTGTCAATATCGCCCATAGCCACGCCGCCACCGTTGTAGAAATTGCGGTACCGATACACATTAAACTCTTTATCGTAAACGAGATCGTTCCTGAAATCAATACCTGTTTCGAGGGCTGGCATTGTGGTAAACAAGGTTGCTCCAGTTGTAGTATTTGTTGTATCTTTTTCGGGATGAGTACAAGAGATGAGGATAACTAAAGTAAAAAAGGGCAGTATCGACCTGAGTATGCGCATATTTTGTGTTGTGATAATGTTCGAATCTTTGGAAATTGCCGCAAAGATCGTAAAAATTAGCAAAAATTTATTATTTTATCGGTACTTAGCCCCAAAATTACTGCAACATTACGCAAAAGGAAAAATGCCGCATCCGGATGGTGACATAGAAGTTCAGTTTTCAAAAAGTGGCGAAACCGGACTCAGGGGTATTGTTATTTTGCCTCAAAAAACATCAGGAACTTTGGAATGGAATGGTAAAACAGTGGCGTTACGCGGAGGAAAACAGGAAATAAAAGTAGAATAAACAGGATATTCGGAAAATTAGAATTTGTCGCACTATCTTTGCGGGCATATTTATTCACGATAATTTTGGCGGAGATTTTCCGCTTTTACACCATGGTTATTGAAAAGAACAAAGCGGTGTTTGTTCATTATACACTCACCGAAGGAACTGCGGATGGTCAACTCGTAGAAACCACAGAAAACCGCGAACCACTTGCCTTTATTTATGGAATAGGCATGATGATACCTGATTTTGAGAAAAACCTTACTGGTTTGAAATCTGGCGATCAATTTGCTTTTGGTATTGAAGCAGCCAAT
Source organism: Chitinophagales bacterium (assembly GCA_013297575.1). Classification (GTDB taxonomy): domain Bacteria; phylum Bacteroidota; class Bacteroidia; order Chitinophagales; family Saprospiraceae; genus M3007. The sequence goes on along the minus strand of JAAFHO010000045.1, from coordinate 11,685 downwards.
GCTTACGGTACCTACGATGAAGGTGCATTGGTAGAAGTACCCAAAAGTATTTTTGAAGTAGAGGGCAAAGTAGAAGAAGGTCTATTAGAAATAGGCAATGTGCTTCCGCTTCAAGATAATGAGGGTAACCACATGCAGGGTATGGTTGCTGCTGTCAGCGATAGTACCGTGAAAATCGATTTTAATCACCCAATGGCAGGTGTAGATCTGTTTTTTACTGGCCACGTTGCTAATGTGCGGGACGCAGAGCAGGCTGAATTAGATCATGGACATATCCATGGTGATGGTGGCCACCACCATTGATTTTTAGATTTCATTCCTTAGCAAATTATGCATCAAATATCCACAGTACTTTCTGTCCTTGATTTAACCGTTCAATACGGTCAACAATCGGTGGTAGATAACGTGACATTTGATCTAAAAAAAGGTACAACACTGGGGATTGTAGGTGCATCTGGGTCTGGTAAAACGACGCTGGCGCTTGCAATCCCCGGTTTGCTTTCTAACCACGCAAAATTGAGCGGACAAGTCGTTTTTCAAGGGGAAAAATTAGATTATCGGCATAAAAATCAAATACAGCAATTGCGCGGTAAGTATATTGGGTTTGTTTTCCAAGAACCCATGAGCAGCCTCAATCCCACGATGTCCTGTGGTAAGCAAATTACGGAAATACTGCAATTGCACTTGGGATTGCCAAAAGAAACAGCCAAGAAAACGGCTTTAGATTGGCTTGTCAAGGTCCAAATAAGTGAGCCTGCGCGTATTTTTGACGCGTATCCACACGAATTATCAGGAGGATTGGCGCAACGTGTAATGATTGCCATCGCACTGTGTTGTCGCCCTACCCTACTCATCGCGGATGAACCCACAACTGCTTTGGATGTGACGGTGCAAAAATCTATTTTAGATCTACTCAAATCTTTGCAGCATGAACTGGATCTGACGATGCTATTTGTATCTCACGACATTGGCGTAATTCGGTATATGTCGAATGAGATCGGCATTATGTTTCAAGGTAAAATGGTCGAATTTGGCGCAACTGTTGATGTTATTCAGCACCCAAAGCATGAGCATACAAAAGCATTGCTGCAAGCCTCTTCTCGTACAAACATTTTAATGCCCTCTAATCCATTAGTGCTATTTGAGCATTCCTCTATTTCAGTATCTTATCCAGTGGGCAAAAACTTTTGGGGCAATCCAGCGGGGCGATTTGTGGCGGTAAATGCAGTTCCTGTAACGATTTTTGAGGGCGAATGCTTGGGTATTGTAGGTGAATCAGGGTCGGGAAAAAGTTCGCTGGCGCGAGAAATTGGCCGTTTGATGGGTTTTCATAAAGGAAAGGTAGCCTTTATAGATCAGCACCCGCAAGCAGCACTAAATCCATTGAAGCGGGTGGAAGCCGTGTTGCAGGAGGTGGTTGTTTTACACCAACCGAACTGTACCAAGCAAGAAGTTCGCCAAGAGGTTGCTAGGTTATTGGCAGCCGTTCAACTGGATGAGACGCTGCTAAATCGACTTCCCAAAGAACTATCCGGGGGACAAAAGCAACGGGTTTGTATCGCACGTGCATTGGCGATACACCCCAAACTACTCATTTGTGACGAAATACTTTCGGCGCTTGATAAACCAGTGCAAGCTGCAATCATTGATCTCATTCAGCAATTGCAGCAGGAACTTGATCTGACTATTTTGTTTATCTCACACGATTTGCACGTTGTACGCGAAATTTGTGATCGGGTTATTGTGCTGCATAATGGAATATTAGAGGAACAAAACGCGACCAATTTACTGTTCGACCAACCAACAACATCTTATACACAAGCATTATTGAGTGCTCGACTTTGATAAGTACTTAAAAGAAATTATTGCTTTTTCCCTACCTCATTTTGCTTGACCATCGTAAAGAAATCTTGTACACAGTTTCCACAAAGACCTGTTTGACCATTAAATAGCACACAAATGCCAATTCCCTTCTTTCGGTCAAGCGCAATTTCGCTCCGGTAGCCATTCACGTAGCCGCTGTGGTAAACAATGGAGTCTGTCTCGTTTTCTAAAATACGCCAGCCCATAGCATAAGATGCTTCATCTCGCCCAAACCAATGTCCCAAAATACGACGTTCATTTCCTGTTTTAACAACCGGTGAAAAAACGGTATCCAATACTGCATTGGTAATAATATCTGGTCTTTGTCCCAAAACGACCTTGAGCCACTGTGCCATATCGCTGATATTGGCATTGATGCCGCCGGCCTCTGCTACATTGTAATAGGCAGGGGAAATGGGTTCACAGACCCAATTATAGCCAGACCATTGGTGTGGGTAAGCCTTATTCGGATTAGATTCGATAGAGGCATAAGAACAAGAGGTATTTGGCATGTGGGCCGGAATGAAGATCTTTTGGGTAATTAAGTCCTGAAAAGATTGGCCGCTAGCAGCCTCCAACATTCTACCAGATAAAGCAAATGCAGCGTTTTGGTAAGCATAAAATACGCCTTCTTTGCCACACACGGGCGATTTGGGGAAGTAATTCCGTACAATAGATCCTAAATCATAGCCATCTTCTACCAAATTAGTATAAGCATGGTATGGTAGCCCAGTCGTATGAGAAAGCAGGTGGCGCAATTCGATCCTTTTACCCTGTAGTCGGTCGCGTAAACTAAAATCAGGTATCCATTTTACGACTTTATCTGTCCACTGTAATTTATTTTGATGGATCATTATTCCGGCTAGCACTCCCGTAAATCCTTTTGAGAGCGAACCTATCCTAAATACAGTTTTGGTATCAATGGAATCGGAAGTATTGTATTTCCTAAGCCCATAGCCTTTCAATAGTATAATTTGACTATCCTTGACAATAGCAACAGCCGCACCAATGCCATTAAACTGCTGCATACTTTGACTAAAATATCGATCAAAAGTTTGGCTCAGGTGCAGACTATTCGTGTCCAACTGAATGGTGTATTTAGGTGCAATATTTGGCGGCGCTACTTGTGGGGATTGGCAATGTGTACATAGCAGGTATAATGGAATACAATAAAAAAATGACCTCATGCGACAAAGGTAAGAAGATATTGGGCAATAAAGAAGGAAGAGGGTGTTAGCCGTCCGTCCTTTCGTGGTCGATTCCTTCCAGTGGCCAACTAACCAGGCAAGCAACTCCCCCTTCCGCATCCGGTCTAAAATAGAACAATTGTATTCATCAATTCTTCAATTTCTTCCAGTTCAATTGGAATATTCGAGAACAGATCAATCGCACCTTCATCCGTTACCAATATATCGTTTTCTAAACGAACACCAATACCCTCTTCGGGGATATAAATGCCTGGTTCACAAGTAAATATCATGCCAGCGCGAAATGGATCATAGCGGTGACTAAGGTCGTGTACATCTAGCCCCATATGGTGGCTGGTGCCGTGCATAAAGTATTTTTTGTAGGCGGGCCAATCGGGATTTTGATCTTCGATGTCTTTTTTACTGATAAGACCCAAATCCAACAATTCGCTTTGCATATAAAGGCCAACTTCTTTATTATACTCTTCCAATAAAGTGCCGGGCACTAACATATTTCGGGCTTCTTTCAAGGTGCGCAACACCGCATTATAAACTGCACGTTGGCGATCTGTGAAGCGGCCATTTACTGGGATTGTTCTGGTGAGGTCGGCGGCATAATTGGCATATTCACTACCGAAATCCATCAATAACAGATCACCATCCTTACATTCTTTATCATTCTCAATATAATGCAAAACGCAGGCACTCTTACCCGAAGCGATAATGGGGTTATAAGCATGACCTGTAGCCCTATTTCGGAGAAATTCGTGGGTTATTTCGGCTTCTACTTCGTATTCCCAAACACCGGGCTGTACAAATTTCAATACCCGATCAAATGCTTTTTGAGTAATATCAATGGAGTGCTGAATCGTTGCTATTTCCCAAGTATTCTTGATCGTTTGTAGCTTTTTCAAGATGGGTTGGCTGCGATAAATAGTATGCCCAGGGTAGGTAGAGCGGATCAATTTAGCATACCGTTGGTCGCACGATTCCACCGCCGTAATGAATTTATCGTGTTCGTTAAAATTGAGGTAAATACCTGTGGATAAGTTAATTAACTCCCGCATAACGACCTCGCCTTCATCTAAAAAATATACTTTTTGAATACCAGAAACCACCCGCGCTTCGTCCTTGGTATATTTATGACCGTCCCAAACAGCAATATGTTCGTTTGTACGTTTGATAAAAAGCACTTCCTCGTGTTTTTCTTTTGGGCAACCTGGGAATAAAAACAACATAGATTCCTCTTGATCAATACCCGAAAGCCAAAAAAGCCCGGTGTTTTGGCGAAAGGGGAAACAGGTGTCGCCGGAACGCGGCATCATATCATTGGAATTAAAAATAGCAACTGTGCCAGGCAGTAATTCGCTCGTAAATCTGCGGCGGTTATGTTGAAATAATTCGACGTTAAGTGCTTTATACTTCATGCAATAAAAACAAAATTAATAAATTAGGTAGTGGTATTAGGCTGAGTGATGACGTGGTGGTGTCTTTATAACTATTCGCTATCGTCAGGATGTCCGGATGGGTTTGTAAAATCTCTTTGGTCTGAATCTCCTTCCGCAGAAGCGTTCACGAGTGCCAAACTATTTTGGAGGTTAGATATTTCCACACGTGAGGTCTCTAATTGTAGTTTAAGGGCACTGCGTTCTTCTTCCAAAAGCGCAGATCTCGTTTCGAGGGATTGGATTTGATTGAGCATGCCAGAGAAATCTCGTTGTAGCCTTTTCCATCCTTGTACTTCTTCGTGTAAACGTGTAATTTCAGTGCCAAACTGCTGATCGCGCAAACGCAAAAAGCGGATATTCTCCTCGAGCAACATAATTTTTTCGGAGGAATGAGCGGCTTCTGCTTGCGCTTTTTCTAACCTTAAAGATTCTGCATCACGCACCGATTGGCGGGTGGCATTTTCTATTTCGAGCAATTGCAATTGCTGGCGAAGGTGCGCCGATTCCAAAGACAGGCGTTTCATCTCTGCCGTTTTTTGGTCATGCTGATTTTTTAGTTGACCATACAAATGCGCAACCGAATTGCGTTCTTGTTCGCTCTGTTCATAAGCTTGCATTATGGCACGTTCGCGCCAATTAGCACGTAACGACCAACCTAAAATGATACCGATGACAGTCGCAATCGTCCAAATAAGCCAGTATAAAACTGGGTCTTGAGTTAAGGCTTCCATGCGTATTGGATTAATTTTGTGACAAAAGTAATAATGTATTTACAAAAAACGCGCCTTTTTTTATTAGATTCAATAAGTTAGGCGTTTATTTGTGCTTGCGAAGCCCTTTCAAAGCAGGGTTTAGGCATTATTAACTGGAGATAAACACAACAAATTACATTGATATATTCGCGATATTTGGTCAAAAAACACTTGTTTTTATTGATTTTACTCGTTTTTTCACAAAACTTGGTCTTCTCTCAATCCAACAAGTATACACTTCCATTTTTTTTTATAAAAATCGATTCTATCACGGTTGAAGGGAATAAAATAACACGTAAACCGCTCATTCTCCGCGAATTGGAATTTCGAGTTGGAGATTCTATCCCTAGCCAAGAACTCCAAAAAACGCTTGACCGCAACCGCAACCGGATTGTCAATCTTAGCATATTTAATGACGTTGATGTGGAGACCAGTAGAGGAAGTACACCAGATCATATTGTGGTGCATATTAAAGTACGGGAGTCGTGGTATTGGTTTCCTTCTCCTGTTTTTGAATTGGTGGACAGGAACTTTAATGTTTGGTGGAAAGAATTCAACCGATCGCTCAAGCGCACCAACTACGGCGGCGATTATACCCAATACAATGTAACTGGCCACGCCGATGTCATCAACCTTACCGCTACTGCAGGATATAACCAGCGATTTAGTATCAGATATAGAACACCTACTATCAATAAAAAGCAAACGATAGGTATTCAATTTGCCGCTACTTATTCAAGGACAAGGGAGGTAGCCGTAAGCACCCTCAATAACAAATTAGTCTTCTTTTCTAATCCCAATTTTTATGCTATCCGGCGATTTATTGGAGAAATTAGTGTGACGTGGAGGCCTGCACTTTTTTATACGCATAGTTTTTTATTAGAACACCGAAATACAACCATTGCCGATACCATCGCTTACGAAATTAATCCAAATTTCTTTGGAGCGACTGGGGTTACGGGGCAACGCCATAATAGTTTTGTGTATTCGTATTCGTATGATAACCGCGATATTAGGGCTTATCCGATGCGGGGGTGGAATATTCTTTTTGAAGCACGACAAAATGGTTTGCTTCCTTCGGATGATTTACATTTGACTAGATTACGCCTTGAGGTGAGTAAATTTTTCAACCTGAGTAAGCGGCTTAGTCTCGAAACCGCCGTAAGAGGCCGATACAGTTTACCGCGGTCCAAACCGCCATATTTCAATAATAGTTCCTTGGGCTATGGCGGCGATTTGGTGCGCGGTTACGAGTATTTTGTGATGGATGGACTTGATTTGGGTGTGCTAAAAACATCGGTGCGGACGCGTTTTTTTGACAGGAATATACATTATCCTAAAATAGTAAAAAAACGCTGTTCCCGATGTAAGTCCATAGAAACACAAGCATATATCAGTATTCAAAATGATGTTGGGTATGCTAAAGATCCTTGGTATGGCGATAATAATACGTTGACCAATAGGTTTTTGTATGCTTATGGCCTTGGATTAGATTTGGTTTTTTATAAGCGTACCGCGATGCAAGTGGCTTGGATGAATACGATAACGGGGCAAACTGGCATTTATGTCAGAACTAAATTGTAGTTAATTGGTTAATTAAGTATTACCTTTGTAGCATGAAATTACATTTGCGATACCTAATCATCTGCTTATGGGCTTTTTCTTTATTGGTTTCTACCGTAGGAATTAGGCTTTACGCAGTATATTGCTATTGTTTAGACCAAACTACTTATTCCTTATTTAATGATGAAAATCAATTCGTTGCATCATTTTCAGATGATTTAGAATGCTGTTTAGTTTTTGGAGCAACGTCATCAAAATCCTGCTGTTCACCAACTCCTACTATAGCGCTTCCCTCTACCTCAAAAATTACTTTTTCTGATCCGGGGTGCATGAAAACATCCTCGAAACAATTAACACTAAGCGTTGATTTGCACGATGTGTCGGTTTTGTTTAAAAACATAAAAGTTGCTCTACCGACTCCTTCAGTACTACTTCCTTCCATTCCAATTTATACCATTGAAATATCCTTACTTCCTATTCCAGAACATGTAGTTCCTCCTGAATTGCCACCTGCTCTTAGTGGGCGTACTATTTGTTTGTTGCACGAGATTGCACGTTGTTAGGTTTTTATGAATTTGGCTTTAGCCCGGCACTTCTGAACAAATTATTCGTGCCTTTTTCATCTTTATTTTAGGTTTTGCCCATTATTATCGGCGAACCTTTTGGCCTAATAAACATTCATAAAATGTATAAAAAAATTGCATTAAAGACATTGATTGTCTTTATTTTATCCAATATAGTCAATACCCTCGTTGCACAAAAAACAAGTATTTTTGGTATTGTTACCAATGAAAAAGATGAATTACTGACTGGTGCTTCGGTGTATTGGAAGGATCGTAAAAATGGTACGAATACCGATATAGATGGCGCATTTAGGTTGCCAGCACGTACAAAACCGGACTCTTTGGTGGTGCAGTATGTAGGTTATAATGTGGTTACTATTGAGGTATTGCCCGGAGAAGATAGTCTTTGGGTCGTTATTCAAGGCATTACAGCATTGCAGGGAGTGGATATCACAGAACAGCGTTTTGGCAACTCCGTAAGTACCCTCGATCCGCGTAATATAGAAAGTATCAATGGGCGGGAATTGCGAAAAGCACCTTGCTGTAATTTATCAGAAAGTTTTGAAACCAATGGCACCGTCGATTTGGCTTTTCCTAATGCCGTTACTGGCGTAAAAGAAATTCAAATGCTGGGTTTACGCGGTATTTACAGCCAATTTTTGCTAGAAAACAGACCTACATTGAATGGAATTGCCACACCGTTTGCTTTTGAAATGGTGCCTGGATCTTGGCTAAGTGGTATTCTTTTGGCAAAAGGAGCCAGTACAGTGGTCAATGGCTACAGCGGAATGACAGGACAAATCAATGCAGATATTGTAAAACCCCTAACGGATAAACCGTTGTTTGTCAACCTGTTTACTTCTACTGAAGGCCGTGGGGAAGCCAATATTCATTTGAATAAAGTAAAAAATGATAAAACCGCTAATGGTTTATTATTACATGGTTCGTTTGTCAAAAATAAATGGGACAGAAACAACGATAATTTTTACGATATGCCCAATCGGCATCAATTAAATGCATTGTATCGGCACCAATACCAAGGCGATAAAGTGTGTTATCAATTCAATGTTCAAGCACTAACGGATCAGCGTTTGAGTGGACAGATTAAACCTATCGAAGGCCAAAATCGCCTTTTTGATGTCAATCAACGCAATGAACGCATAGAGGCTTGGGGGAAATTTGGATTCGAGGGTCTTGGCGGGAAACCTTACCAACAATTGGGCAATATGGCTTCCACATCATGGCACCGCACCGATGCGAATTATGGCCACAATATTTGGAAAGCCTCACAGCAATCGGTGTATTGGCAAACCCTCTATCAAAGTATTATTGGAACTACTGACCATAAATATGTGATAGCGCCGTCTATTCAGTACGATGATATTAAGGAGGCTGTGAACGAAAGTAATTTGGATCGCAAAGAATTTGTACCTGGCGTGATGGGTGAATACACTTTTAATCGGCCTAATCTTAAGTTAGGCATCCCCGATATTACAGTAGTGGCTGGTGCTCGTTTGGATTGGAATAGCCGTTTCCAACGGTGGTTGTTTACCCCTCGCGCTAGTGTTAAGTACAATTTCACAACAGAGACAGTGGCGCGTTTGTCGGCGGGCAAAGGATACCGTTCTCCTAATTTAATAGCCGAAAATGTAAGCCTATTGGCCAGCAATAAGGCATTGATATTTGCGCCAAATATGGGTATGGAATCGGCGTGGAACTATGGTGTCAATTTTACGCATAATTTCAAATTAGGAGGCAAAAAGGGATCTGTTTCGTTAGATTTGTATGAAACTGATTTTCAAAATCAAATTGTAGTTGATGTAGATCAGACACCATTGGCCATTAATTTTTATGAAACCAAAGGTAATCGGTCGTTTTCAAAAGTGGCAATGGTTATGGTGCAATACAATTTTTTCAAAGGTTTTGAAGCAAAAATAAGCGCAAAATACCAAGATGTACGTACCACTTATAGCGATGGTGCCTTACGATGGGTGCCGCTTACGCCACGTTTTAGGGGTTTAGTCACTTTAGATTATACCACTCCAAATAAAAAATGGTTAATGAATGTGCGCACGCAATTGGTAGGACATCAACGGTTGCCCAATAACACCCAAGTACCGCATGAATTTACCCATGATTTCCCTACCCAAAGTCCGGTTTATTCGCTTTGGAATACGCAGGTTACTTATGTGTTTTCTAGTAAAATGGAAATTTATATGGGGGGCGAAAATCTGACCAATTTCCAACAACACCACGCCATTTTGGCCTATGATCAACCAGAAAGCCCATATTTTAATGGATCTCAATTATGGGCTCCGATGGGTGGGAATATAATTTATTTGGGGGTTCGTTGGAACCGATAGGTAAAGATACATATTCCGTCATTTCAAATCTTCACTCTACATGACAATGTTTTTAGGCTTTGCCCAAAAAATGTCATGTAGAGTGAAGATTTGTGTATTTTATACACCACCTTAACTAAAACCTTTTATACCTTGCAAACTTCCATAGATAACCTTCTTAAATATCGCGCTATGTTGAGGAATCTTTTACTTTTATTGCTTATTAATATTGTAGTAGTGGCTTGTTCTCCAAAAAATACCGCTACTACTGTAACCAAGCCTACAACGCTGGTCTCGCTTGATTCAATCACGGCAAAAACACGCAACCACAAAGCCTTTGCGGGGTACTTTCCGTATTGGTGGGATGAAAAAACAGGTAAAATTTGGTTGGAAATCAATCGTTTAGACCAAGAGTTTTTGTATGTAAACTCTTTACCCGCAGGCGTTGGCAGCAACGATATTGGCCTTGACAGGGGCCAACTGGGAGATACTCGTGTCGTTAAGTTTGTGCGTAGTGGCAACAAAATACTACTCGTTCAGCCCAATTTGTCTTATCGCGCCAGTAGCCCAAATATAATGGAGCGAAGATCGGTAGAAGAAGCATTTGCGCAGTCGGTGCTGTGGGGATTTACGATTACAGCAATGGATAAAGACCGTTATTTAGTCGATTTTACGCCTTTTTTAATGCAAGACGCCCGCGATGTCGTCGGTGTTTTAGCCGATGCCAAACAAGGTAATTATACCCTTGATCCAAGTCGTTCTGCGGTTTATTTGGAACGTACCAAAAATTTTCCAAAGAATTCTGAATGGGAAACCACACTTACTTTCACGGGAAAACCAACGGGCGGATATATTCGTTCGGTCACCCCTACCCCATCGGCAGTAACGGTTCGGCAGCATCATTCATTTATCGAACTGCCTGATAATCAATATAAACCGCGCCGTTTTGACCCGCGCAGTGGTTATTTTGAAACCAGTTGGTACGACTATTCAGTCCCCATCAGCCAACCGATCAACCAACGCTATATCGTTCGGCACCGGTTGGAAAAGAAAGATCCGACTGCGGCCATAAGCGATCCCGTTGAGCCTATTATTTATTATATTGATCCTGGCGCTCCAGAACCTATCAAATCGGCATTGATGGATGGTGCGCGGTGGTGGAACCAAGCATTTGAAGCGGCGGGTTATCGCAACGCATTCATTGTGAAGGAATTACCAGTAGATGCCGATCCGATGGATGTACGATATAATCTAGTGCAATGGGTGCATCGCTCCACACGGGGCTGGAGTTATGGTAGTACAGTAAGCGATCCGCGTACGGGCGAAATCATCAAAGGGCATGTTTCTCTTGGGTCTTTACGTGTTCGGCAGGACTACTTGATTGCTCAAGGTTTGCGGTCTCCTTTTGATGGCGATCAAACCTCAGATGATGTTTCAGAAAAAATGGCGTTAGCGCGGCTCAGGCAACTTTCGGCGCATGAAATTGGTCATACGATTGGTTTGGCACATAATTTTGCGGCAAGTATGGACGGGAGGGCATCTGTAATGGATTATCCACATCCTTATATTACGTTGGATAGCAATGGCGATCTTGACCTTTCAAAGGCTTATGATGATAAAATTGGGGAATGGGACAAACGTGCTGTTTTGTATGGTTACCAAGATTTCCCCGATGGAGCAAATGAATCGGTTGAATTGGATAAAATTATTCAGGAAAATATCCGCTTAGGTTTAGCGCATATCTCGGACGATGGCGCTCGCCCGGCCAATAGCGGACACCCGGATGCCCATTTATGGGACAATGGGAATAGTGCAGCAGATGAACTTTTGCGATTAATGCAGGTCAGAAACGCGGGATTGAAGCGTTTTGGTGAAAAATCGGTGCCCAAAGGACGTGTAATGGCCGACTTAGAGCGGGTTTTAGTGCCACTTTATCTTGCACATCGTTATCAGGTGGAAGCCGTTTC
>JAAFHO010000449.1 GCA_013297575.1 Chitinophagales bacterium | reverse complement strand
GCTGTATTCCTCGAAAGTATTATCCGTGCCAAAATAGCAGGATCGCTTTTTCAACCCGATGCCGCTGCCGGACATTCTTTGGGCGAAATTACAGCCCTCGTCGCTATAGGAGCACTGACTTTTAATGACGGTTTAATATTAGTGAGCAAACGCGCTTTCGCCATGCAAAAAGCATGTGAACTGGTGGATAGTACCATGGCCGCAGTGCTCGGAATGGAAGACGCTCAGGTAGAAGCGGTATGTAATAGTATTCAAGATGAAGTGGTAGTAGCCGCCAATTATAATTCTCCGGGTCAATTAGTCATCTCAGGTAGCCGTAAAGGTATTGAAGTCGCTACTATAAAACTCCAGGAACTGGGCGCAAGAAGGGTCGTTTTGTTGCCCGTAGGCGGTGCATTCCACTCGCCACTCATGCAGCCTGCACAAGACGAATTAGCAGAAGCGATTAAAAATACGCACTTTTCTGCACCAATTTGCCCAATTTATCAAAATGTACACGCCATGCCGGTCAGTGATCCTGAACTCATTCGGGCTAATCTCATTGCGCAACTCACATCTCCGGTTCGTTGGACACAAACCATCGAAAATATGGTAGCCAATGGCATTACTACTTTTGTAGAAGTGGGTGGTTCGGGTGCTGTGTTACGCGGCATGATTAGAAAAATTAACAAAGACATCGCCACTGAGGCACTTTAATACTTGTTTAGAAAATGACTACAAATACTGCAATCGAAAGAGGTATGGTACTGCTTGCAGAACCATTTTCTGAAGACCACTACTTCAAAAGGGCGGTTGTGTTGATGTGTGAACACCATCCTCAAGGTAGTTTGGGATTTATCCTCAACAAGCCTACTGACTTGGTGATTAATGACCTGATTGAAGAGTTTCCACCGTTTGATGCACGTGTATTTTATGGTGGCCCTGTTCAAACAGATCGACTCCATTTTATCCACAACCTTGGCGATCTATTGTCCAATAGCCAAAAAATAATCGATGGTGTTTTTTGGGGCGGCGATTTTAGTGAACTCCAATTTTTGATCAAAAATGAGATGGTCACATTAGATAATATTCGCTTTTTTGTCGGATATTCAGGTTGGTCTGCGGGCCAATTGGTAGAAGAAATGGGTACAGGCTCCTGGATTACTGCCGAAATGCACGCTAATTATGCCTTTAAAACCAAAGCAGAGGAACTTTGGAAATTGGTCATGTACAATAAAGGTGCTACTTATGAAATATTAGCGGATTTGCCCGACGAGTCATCAACGATGAATTAGGACAGGTGTTCAATAACTGATTTCTAAATACCCTTTGAGTACCTTGCTGCCATCGCCCAAATCGACCACATAATAATAGGTGCCAGATGGAAGCGTCTTGTCATTCCATGTGCCTGACCAATTGTTTCCGTATTGTTTTTGGTGAAATACTTCGTTGCCGTAACGATTGTACACCCATACCTCATTACTTGAAAAATCTTGAATACCAGCGATCCGCCAAGTATCGTTTTTGCCATCATTGTTGGGTGATATGCCATTGAATATCAATACTTTACTGCCAGTAGTAGTGTCAATTGGCTCGTCTTTGCAATTAAGGTAAAATGGTACTTCATAAGCACAAGTGGTAATTTTATTTAAAAGTTGTAATTGATGATAACCGGTATCTAAAACAAATGCTACCGAGCCATTTGATTCCTCTGGATTCACTACTGGGTTGTTGTTATCATAAAATTGCCAACTATTTACTGCGGAAAAAGGGATATTAGTTTGAAAAATGGTATCATTGGAACAAAGAGCAGTTGTCCAAGATATATTTCCCAATACATCAGGTGTATAGGGGTAAACAGGTGGGCAATTGTTGCAGGGTACTTTTACTTTAATCGTATCGGAGCAGCCCGTTTGTATTTTTTTTAGGATGACAAAATGTTCACCAGTACTAAAACGAAGTTCGGTGCCTAATCCAGCAGTTTTTAAGGCTGGTTGAATTTGTTTGACTTCATTATTGGCACGGGTAATACGCAGCGGACCGTAAGTATTCACCACATTTCCCCCGATTAGATTAGTGGCCGTCTCCAAATACCAACCCGGAATGGGATCAATACTATTCATCAATAGCAATAATTCATTAATATCGCCAAATATGCCCGTATGAGGAATGCCATTTACAAACCATTCATTCAAATAATATGGGCCATTGTTTTGGCTACCCATTCCTGGTAATTGTGCAACGGGGTAGCTCTGTACCGTGGTTGCCATACAGCCTAATGCGCCTTTAATATAAGGTTGCGAATTATCGAAAATATTATAATTTAAAATATCGGCATAAGGAATCTCCACACAAGCGTTTGCGCCCACGAAGCAGTCCACGGTGGGTAAAATGATGCTATCCAATCCTAAAATACCTTTGCTGCAATCAAAAAATGGAAGAATGGAAGGCACATAACGGATAATATGGCATTTCAAACTGGCTTTATCGCAAACACCCACTGCAATACTATCGGCAAAATATTGTGGCGTATCAAACGGTATATAGTTGATACAGGCATCTATATTATTTAAGATGTAACTACCATAAGCTGTTACACCATTCAGATTGGCTACATTAAGTGGAACTATGGTGCGATTGGTAATAGCAGAAGGAATGCTGCCACATGCTGCTGTTGCAGTATTGATTTGCGCTGTAAAATAGACGGTTTCTGCGGTTGGCACTTCCGAAATAATACTCACCGAAATACATACGGTATCTGTTTGGTTGAGCGATGGGGTAAATATTTTTATACAAATCACATCGACATCAAACCCTGTCGTTTGGAATGCAGTATAAGTAAGGCAATTACCCTGCAAATTCCAATTGCCAAAAGCCGATGCATTGCTTGTATAAAGCAAAGTGTATTCAGATTCAAAAAGATCTAAACCAGGGTAACTATTGGTGCAGTAAGCGTTAGTGTTATTTTTAGGGACAAACAATGCAACTGTATCGCGTTGTTTGCAGGTGTTTTTTACAATAATATTGCTTAATGTATCCTTACAAAAAAGGCTATCATACACAATCACATTGTATTTACCTTTCCGCAAATGATTGCGCGAAAAATTATTGATCGGACTATTCACATCTAGCCAATCCGCAATTAATACGCCTGTGCCTCCGGTTGCTGTGAGCAAAATTTTGCCACCATCTGTACAGTTGCCCGGTGCTACTGCGGCACTGGTCTGAATTGGATCGGGTACTGACATCGTAAATGGTTGAGCTGGTAACAGGCAACTATCCGCATCTGCAACATAAACCAAATAGGTACCAGAAGGAATATTATCGGCTTGTGGAACGGGCGTTCCATCGGTTTTTGTGATCTTGAAAGTATAAGGCAGTTCAAAATTATTCCCTGCTTCCAAATTAACCTCAATATTCCCTAAACCGTCCGCACATCGGGGGGGATGGACAGTAACATTAATATTACCTTCTGCTACCACAATAGGAATATTAAAAAAGGCGGTATCCATACAACCCGTCACAAGGTCTTGCACAATACCAAAATGATCGCCTGGACCCAGACCTACCACCGTTGTACCACCGAGACTATAAGCGTATTGTCCCGAACCTCCGGAGACAATAAAGGAAACCTGACCAGTGTTTCGGCCACATTTTGAAGGTTTTTCTACGGTGGCAGTGAATGATATTGGATTACTACAAGGCGTTTGTGCGCTTACAATAACAGGTAACCATAAAATAAAGAGTGGTAAAATCCAAATGTGTTTCATGCTGATATAAACGGTGCTAAATGGGTTGGTAACATAAAATCGAATTTGAAGCGTATCAATAAAATACTTGTGATTAATGGGTAACGCCGTTTCAATTCTTCTGCAAAAGTAGGAAATTGTTTTAGTTTGATCTATTCTTGAAAGGATATTGGCCCGAAATTTGCATTAATCAAGAATAATCAAATTACTAATACTTCAAAATACCCACTAAAACGGGCATCATTTTTGTTTTTTATAAGATTATGTTACGCCAATTCATAAAAAAATGTGAATTTTGCGTTTTAATACCCACTCGTTATACAAAATGCCATACATTTGGCGTTTGTATTTTAATTTTAACAGTAAAAAATCCACTTTAACTTCGCTTAAACAGCAACGGTCTTTATGGTGCTTAACTCATTTTTAACCTCAATCCTGCTTTTTTTCCAAAGTACGACACCCTCAACCACTACTGCAGCACCCGTAAATCACGGTTCTCAGAGTCTGATTGATATCATTTTGGGAAGTAGTTTATCGGGCTTGATTGTAATCTTTGTCCTTACTGCCCTCTCTATTGTGGCATGTATTATTATCATCGAACGCTACCTTACGCTCACCAGAGCAGGGCAAGTAGATCAAAATTTTATGAATACCATCCGCACCAGTGTGGAAAGTGGTAATCTACAGGCTGCAAAAGCCCTATGCCAAAGTGTTGATGCTCCAATGGCCCGCATGGTAGAAAAAGGTCTCGACCGTATTGGAAAACCACTAGATGACATTAATAAAGCCATCGAAAATACGGGTAATCTCGAACTCTTGAAATTGGAGAAAAACCTTTCTACACTCGCTACCATTTCTGGTATCGCGCCGATGATTGGTCTTTTGGGTACGGTAATCGGTTTGATCATTTCCTTCCAGGATATGGCCTCTGCCACCAATATTACGCCACAGGTGTTATCAAAAGGTATTTACCACGCCTTAACAGCAACTGCATTTGGTCTTTTTGTATCGATTATTGCAATGGCAGGTTACAACCTTTTGGTTTCTACACTGGATAAAGTAATTTTCAAAATGGAAAATACGGCAGTTCAGTTTATGGATCTATTGCAGGAGCCTTCGCGCTAATTCATTAGGAAACAGGAGCAATAAGTGATTCAAAAGAAAGTCGATAACGTCTGTTTTTTAACACTTTTCTCTATTTTTACCACTCATTATTTACCTCT
>JAAFHO010000448.1 GCA_013297575.1 Chitinophagales bacterium | reverse complement strand
TGTAAGCAGTCAAAAAAATAACCATTGGTCGTTCATCTGGCAGGTCGCGGATAAATTGCAAACCATTAATATCCGGCATATTGATATCGGAAATCAACAAATCCACCGTATTGTGCTGGAGAAATTCGGCAGCGGCTTTAGGATTGGTAAACGTCTCTACCAGTTGTAATTCTGGTACAGATTGGCTGAGTTTTTCGATTAGTACGAGCGCGAGCGGCTCATCGTCGAGGGCAATACAAGTCATTTTTTTAGTTTATAATTCAATTTCAAGTGCAACGATGTACTTTTTTCCATCGTTTTGAATAGATAAATGATGCTTTTCTGGGTACGAATGTGCCAGTCGTTGTTGTGTATTTTCCAATCCAATACCTGATTGAGTGTCTTTTTGAGCGGCATTATCGGCCAATACTTGGTTTTCTACCCGCATGAATAACCGATTTTCATCTATTTTAATGGAAATAAAAATCTCACATGGTTGTGTCGTCGTTAGTCCATGTTTGAATGCGTTTTCAATATAAGAAATAAGCAGCATGGGTTCAATTTCTTTTTGAGGTATATCCTTGGGCATTTCCAAGGTCAAAGTGGTATTAGAGGCCAAGCGCAAACGCTGCAAAGCAATATAATTTTCGATAAAATGCAAGTCGCGGTCAAGTCCAATTTTAGGTTTGGTACACTCGTACAAAATATAGGCCACCATCTCCGAAAGTTTGAGGATGGCATCTGGTGTTTTTTCGGGCGCAGTGAGCGCGAGCGCGTACAGATTATTAAGCGAATTGAGTAAAAAATGCGGGTTGATCTGCGATTTTAGCAAGGCCAATTCAGATGAAATGCGGCGGCTATCGGCTTCTCTGCGGCTGTTTTCGGTGCGTTTCCACTCTTCACCAAGCCGAAATCCACTACTTGCCGCCCACATCAACATAAAAAAACCAGTAGAAAGAACGTGACTAATATGGATAATACGGATCATTAAACTGGTATCTGTTGTAAATGGTAGATACAAAAACACAATATTGCGCATGATAATAATGCAAAATTGGTAAGTGATGTATGCACACAATATCCCGATAAAATAGGGCATTGTCTTTCCCTTCAAATAGTAGCGTGGTATCATCCATGCATAATTGAAATAAAAAAAAGCGACTAAGCCTAAATTCATGCCTACTCCAATCCAATGTCGTATTTCAATAGGTGGAGCCGCTATATTACCCGCAGTCACGGGGTCAATTGGTTCAAAAATAATAGGAATCCCCAAAAAGACGAGCCATAATGATCCATGATTCAAAATGGTTAAATAGTTGCGGGGCAGTTTAATTTTAAATGACATTGCTTTTCGTTCTTTAGTTAATAATCCTTTCGTCCTTAGTTAATAATCCTTCCATCGGCCAATTCTATGGTGCGGTCACTGGCCGCTGCAAAATCCGTATCGTGCGTAACGGCAATAATAGTTTGCGCATTGTTTTGTGCCAATTGCTTAAAAATATCAAATACGATTTGGGTGTTTTTGCTGTCCAAATTCCCCGTTGGTTCATCGCACATGATAATTTTGGGATCATTGATCAATGCCCGCGCAATAGATACACGCTGTTGTTGTCCACCGCTTAATTTGGATGCTGGTTTAAGCGCCTGATCCTGCACACCTAGTATTTCTAGTTTTTGATAAGCACGTTCTTCCACTTCTTTATAGGCATATTTACCTAGTTTTAGAGCGGGTATCATCACGTTTTTTAAACATGAAAACTCCGGTAACAGATAATGAAACTGAAATACAAAGCCGATACTATGGTTGCGTATAGCCGCCAATTGCGTGGGATGCTTTCCGGTTATTCGCTCGCCATCTATAAATAAATCGCCTTCGTAATCGGTATCCATGGTGCTCAGGCAATAGAGCAGCGTGGACTTACCCGATCCGCTTTTACCTACAAGTGTTAGAAATTCGCCCTTATAAGCATCAAACTGAACATCTTTTAGGACTTTTAGTTTTTCGGGTGTGTAAAAATATTTGCCAATGCTCCGCGCAGAAAGCACTACACTCTGGGCATTTGTGTTTGCTAAACTCATTTTCTGAAAATAGATACGGGATCAATATTGGCTGCTTTTCTAGCTGGTAAATAACCCGCAAGCGCGGTAAGTCCAATACCAAAAAACGCACCCCTAAAAAATACCTTTGCGTCAAAATAAATTGGAAAAGTTCCAATCGGGCCACCCACATACACCTTACTCAAAACACTGATGCAAATTGCGCCAATAGCCAATCCAAATACAGTACCTAGTATGCCCATAAAAATGGATTCCCTTAAAAAAATACCCACAATATCGCTTCCATTGAATCCTGTGGCTTTCAAAATAGCAATATCATTGAGTTTTTGAGTGATGGTCATGTTCATAATATTGTAAATGCCAAAAGCCGCAATGAGCAAAATAGTCATAGAAACCGTTCCATTCATAATATCTCTAATTACATCACCCGAAAGTAAATCCGAATTGGTGGTTTGCCAAGCCTCTACTTTATAGGGCGTTATGGTTTGCACATTTTGGGCAAATTCGAGTGCTTGATTCGAGTTGATCGTATTGGCATAAATATCGGTAATATACGTCGTACCCTGTTTGGCCAATTGTTGCGCGGCTGCAATATTGACATACGATTTGGATTCATCGGTGTTTTTATTGCCCGAAGAAAAAACACCAACTATTTTCATGATTTTTAATACACCCCGAGAAGAGGAAATGGTCAGGTTATCGCCTAAATTCAAGTTTAATTTTTCCGCAATGCCTTTGCCAATAATGATACCCCCCAAATTGCCTTGTAATGCCTCCAAACTACCCGAAAGTATCGTTGATCCAATATTGAACATGGCATCGGCTTCGGCGATATTGATGCCATTGGCAATGCCTTTGCATTGCGAATTGCCTTTATTGTAAAAAACATCCACATTTACTTGGGGCATGGCATTGGTAATAAAACTAATTTGCCGTACATTTTCCAACAATCGTTGCGGATCAAGGAGCGATTTACTGGTAGTGGTAATGGCAGGATTGATTAGCACACGCATGGTATTGCCTTCCGTTGAATGCCCATCCAAAGGCACACTAATTTCATCTTCCCTAAAAATTTTCATATGCGGATTCATTTTGAAAATTTCATTGCGAGCATATCGACTAAAACCCGCCATGAGCGAATTCATAAAAATATACATCCCAATACCAATGGTGACACCCAATGCTGCTACAATAGTTTGGCGTTTTCGGGTGAGGAGGTGCGTCAGCGCAATGTCTAAATTAACGTTTCTGGCCATTTATTTGATATTTGTGGTAGTAATTATTACGTTTTCGTCAATACCAGATAGGACTTGCACCCATTCATTGCTCACAAAATTAGTCTCTACTTTTACTTTTTTAGGTTGGTCTTTTACCCGTACAAATCCACCATAATCCAGATAATTACGTGGAATGAGTACCGCGTTTTCTTGCTCACCGACCGTTATATTGGCTTGCAATTGTGTGCCGATAATCGAAAAATCGAGTACTTCTGTGAATTTTAATTTGCAGATAAAGGACTGTTGGGCTTCATCAAACGAAGGCAATATATCCCAAACCACGGCTGCATAATTTTTTGCTTTTTGGGTATTCAATTGCACGATGGCCGATTGACCAACACGCACCCTGCTAATACTACTTTCGTCCACATTAACTTTGGCATAAATGAAATTGGCATTGCCGATGGAAGCAATAACATCGCCTCGTTTTACATAGTCGCCCGTTTGTTTTAATTTTTCATATACTCTGCCACCTACCGCTGCGTGTACTTCATTTTTGCCCAAAACCGTTTGGTTAATCTGCTTTTGGGCCTTATTAGAAACCGTTTGTTGTTGTGCATCCTGTTGAAGTTTTTTGTAATACTGTACAGCCGCTTCGTAATTATTTTTGGCTGTTTGGTAATTGAGTAGGGTAGTCTCGTACTCTGTGCGGGCAATGCTGTTTTGCTCCAAAAGCCTTTTATAGCGTTGCTCTTGTATCCGATCTTGCTCCATTTTTTGCTCGGCTATCGTCACCGAAGTTTGTGCCTGTAGCAGCGACGGCGCATTGTTTTGCGCGTTTCTAACGGCAATATCATAGAGTTCTTCGGCACTTTCGGCATTCAAAACATTTTCCTTGTTTTCGATGATGGCCAATATTTTGCCCTTGGGTACAATATCGCCCTCTTTAAAATTCATTTCGACCAAATAACCATCAGATTGCGCTGTAACATTGTACGTGTTATCCGCTTCCAATACGCCTGAAGCAAATACACTTTCCATGACGTTTTTGCGAATAGGCCGCGTTTCTTGCATGGGTTGTTTACAGGCCGCAAGTGAGGCTATTATCGCTATAAAATATAAAACATTATGCTTTTTCATATTAATTGATATTGTTGTTAATCTCAATTTTTGCTTGAGCAAGTGATATGTTTACTTGGCTGACAATCAGGCTATAACGCGCAGTAACCATCGCTGAAAAACTGTCGAGTGTACGGTCAATAGCAATAAGTCCTTCGTTGTAAAGGTTTTTATTTTTTTGAAATGTTTCTTCCTGCAAAGCCAATATTTTGACATTGTTGTTTTGCTGCGAAATGGCTTTATTCCATTCGGTTGCCAATTGTTGTTGCTCTAAGGTTGATTTAATTTTTGCTTTTTCGCTACTTTTTTGCGATAATTGGTAGTCAAAACGCGCTTTAGAGCGGTTCGATAACGTGCTGGCATTCGGCAAATTAAAATTAAAACGCAACCCAACATATTGGCTGTGGATCCAGTTGCCACCCCAAATGGTGAAATCCGGGTTATACTGGTTGTAGGCGTTGTTCCCAACTAAAGACAATTGGGGCGCAAAGGTTAAATTTGCTTTTTTCAAATTCGTCAATGCCGATTGCTCTTTGAGAAGGCTGCTCTTCCACGCCAAATCATTGGTGCGAATATCGGGTTGGGCAATGGGAA
>JAAFHO010000447.1 GCA_013297575.1 Chitinophagales bacterium | reverse complement strand
ATTACTACGGCACTTTGCTACATATTCAATAATAATAAAACAAACCCTACAAACTTTTTACCGAAAAAGCCGCACTTGGCGTATCCAAAATCCGTTCCGTTTTGAACAAAACTTGCTTTTTTTCGCCTGGCATTAGATCAAAATAATTATCGATAAAAAAGCCATCTGCTTCTGTTTGGATCAATACGTTTTTGGCTAAAGTATTGGTTTCCAACGTGATCATATAACCCTCTTTTACTTGTTCTACAACTGTTTTTACATTAGCGCGGCCCAAACGCATCTGTTTAGCCGCAACCGGATAAAACAACCGGCGGTACAGCACTTTCCCTTTGGCATCCAGGAGTAGTATTTCCACTACCGATGATTCGGGTTTGTTTTTGTCCAATACCGTGCGCATATCACCCTGCCAAATCACTCGGCTCGAATCGGATGGAATAGCCACATCCGGACGTGTTACATCGCTAAGGGTTTTACCTTCAAAATTAAGGGCGTGTACGCGAATCGTCACTGTTGTATCGTTGGCAAAATCATTTACGCCGTAGATACTCAAAATATTATTATCCACCACAACTGGCAATGCAGCCACGGGTGAAAATGCTTCGCGAACATAGTATTGCATGGCTTTCCAACGGCCAAAACAGTCGATACTCGACCATGAAGCCACTGGCCACACATCGTTGAGTTGCCAGTACAGCGTACCCATACAATAGGGTTTGTTCCTGCGGTGCGCCTCAATAGCACGGCGCATACCCTCTGCTTGTACCAGTTGAGAGACGTACACAAAATCTTCAAAGTTTTTCGGTTTATTGAAATCGCGTTTGGTGTATTCTGCGATCAAGGCATTGCCACGCGGGTGTTTTTGGTGCAGCAGCATCACTTTAGATTCCAATTCGCGGTCTTCCGGCAACGTAAACGACTGTATGGTGCGCCACTCGGGGAACGACTGGAAACCGTATTCGCTCATAAAACGCGGCACTTTTTTGTCAAAGATCGAAAAAGGCTCTTCGTCGTGCCAAACGCCCCAATAGTGGCTATCGCCCTCGGTCAGCGATTTAGGGTTGGCGCGGCCATACCTAGGTGAACTTTCCCAATACGGTATTTCTGCGAAATTTTTGACATAAGTGCCCAATACATCGTTGAATAGGGTTTTGTAATCGCGCCAAAGTTGGGTGCGTTGTGCTTCGGTAAATTTCATTTGC
Organism: Chitinophagales bacterium; assembly: GCA_013297575.1. Taxonomy (GTDB): domain Bacteria; phylum Bacteroidota; class Bacteroidia; order Chitinophagales; family Saprospiraceae; genus M3007. The sequence continues at coordinate 3,774 of JAAFHO010000447.1, read as the reverse complement.
CAGCCCCAATTGTTCCAAGCCTCATCGTTTTCGTTGTTGCCGCACCAAAGTGCCATACAAGGATGGTTGCGCAAACGCTCTATTTGGTACAGGGCTTCTTTGGCTTTGTTCCGAAGCGTATTACCGCCCGGATACAGCGCGCAGGCGTACATAAAGTCTTGCCAAACGAGTATCCCTTTGGCATCGCAGAGTTGATAAAAGGTATCGTCTTCGTAAATGCCTCCGCCCCAGACACGGAGCATATTCATGTTGGAAGCCACTACATCATCGATAATTTTTCGATATTTTTGGCCCGTTACACGATCTTGGAACATGTCTTGGGGAATATAATTTGCGCCTTTTGCAAATACCGGTTTACCATTTAATCGGAAAAAAAACGTTTCGCCAGCGGCATCTTTTTCGGTGACCAATTCAATCGTGCGCAGCCCCACGCGCATATCCTTTCTTTCGATCAATTCGCCACCGCTGCGTTTCACCTCCAGGGTAAAATCATAAAGGTAGGATTCGCCCATATCGCGGCACCACCAAAGTTTGGGGTTCTCCACATCAAACCAAACACTGTCTTCGTGAATACCGCTTGCAAAGAGCCGCTTATCAATGGATTTGATTTTGCCATAGCGAACTACGACATCCGCATCCATTGTTTTGGAGGCATTATACCGATAACGCGCTACCACGCGCGCTTTTTCGGGTGTCAATGAAATAGTAGTAAAATGCACATTTTCAAACCTTAATTCGTCCCAAGCCTCGATATATGGGCGTTTGAGTATGCCTGCGCCTACAAAACGCGGCCCCCAATCCCAACCATAGTGGAACTGTGCTTTGCGGGTCATGGTGCGTTGTCCGCCCGGCAATTCGTAGCCGAGTGCATCCCAATCTGCTTTTGATTTTTTTACTGGACTTTCAAAATAGATATGGAGTTGGTTGCTTTCTAATTTTAAAAAAGGTTTGATATCCACACGCCACTCGCGAAACATGTTATCGGTTTCGAGGATTAGGCTATCGTTGAGGAAAATTTGGGCGTAGGTATCCAGCCCGGTGAATACCATTTCCACGTGCTTTTTTTGTAGTGTTCCTTCATCGGTATTGAAGGTGGTGCGGTATTCCCAGTCTTCATTTTCGATCCATTGGAGTTTTTCCTCATTATCGCGATAATAAGGCTCTTCGATCATTTTATGCTGTAATAAGGCCGTATGGACGGAGGAAGGGACTTCAATAGGTTTCCAATCGCCTTTATGCGCCTGACGAAATTCCCAATACAGAGTAATTTCTCTTTTAGAAGGTGAATGGTTGACCTGCGATTCAGCGGTGTGTTGCAGCATAATAAATAATACGAAGGATAATAGGTATTTGAGTTGCATAGTGTTGTTGGATAAAAACTGGGCAAAAGTATGGATTAGGTTTTACAAATACGGTAACGTCACCTGCAAATCAGGATAAGCAGCCATTGTACGCTTAATCGTATCCAGCGCGTGCGGGTTACGTGCCCATGCGCGCCGTGCGATACCGTTATTGACATCCCAAAACAGCATTTGGTGCAGGCGGCGATCGGCATCTTGTGAGCCATCGAGTACCATTCCAAAACCGCCATTTACGACTTCGCCCCAGCCTACACCACCGCCATTATGGATACTGACCCATGTTGCGCCTCGGAACGAATCCCCGATCACATTGTGCACCGCCATATCGGCAGTATAGCGGGAACCATCGTAAATATTGGAGGTTTCGCGGTAGGGGGAATCGGTGCCGGATACATCGTGGTGATCGCGGCCAAGTACCACCGGGCCGGATAATTCGCCTGCGGCAATGGCATCGTTGAAGGCTTTGGAAATTTTCATGCGCCCTTCCGAATCTGCGTATAGGATACGCGAGAGCGAACCTACAATGGGCAGGTTTTTACGGGCACTTCCGATCCAAAGGATATTGTCCTTGATTTGTCCTTGTATATCCTCGGGAGCGGTTACCAGCATTTCGCGGAGGACACGCGCTGCAATGGCATCGGTTTTGTCCAAATCAGTGGTATCGCCGGAGCAACATACCCAACGGAATGGCCCAAAACCATAATCGAAACACAACGGCCCCATAATATCCTCCACATACGAGGCATAGCGGTACGGCGATTCGGATACGCTGATTTCGCCGAGTGCCAAGGGCTTACTACCGGGTTTGAACACCGCGGCTCCTACATCGCCCGCTTCTTTGAGGAAGGCATTGCCATAATCCCAAAAGTACATACCCCGTTCGCTCATGGTATTGATCGCGTGGGCGTGCCTGCGGAGCGTATCGGCCACTTTTGCCATAAATTGTGGTTTGTCGCGTATCAGTAATGCCTTGGCTTCTTCAAAAGTATAACCGATGGGTGTATAACCACAATCGTGGATATTGTGGCAACTGGTTTGATCCGAACCTAGGTCGATATGTGTACCATTATGTACAAAACGTTCCCAAAGTTCCACAATATTGCCGTTATAGACCAATGCTACTGCTTCGCCATTGGTGCGGGCTATTTCCATCCGATCAATGAGCGCATCGGCGTTATCGAATACATTTTCTTGCAGGATATAGCCATCTACGATGCGTTGTTGGATGGCATCTTGGTCGGTTTCGGCCAGTACACCCACACATCCTGTGATAACCGCCGCACGCGCCTGCGCACCCGACATGCCACCGAGGCCACTGGTCACAAATATTTTACCTTTCAAATTATCGGCCCCCAAACCCATCCGCCGTCCGGCATTGAGGAGTGTGATGGTCGTGCCGTGTACAATACCTTGCGGGCCGATGTACATAAACGAACCAGCAGTCATTTGGCCATATTGGGTGACACCGAGGGCATTAAATTTGTTCCAATCTTCTTTTTTGGAATAATTTGGAATCATCATACCGTTGGTGATGACCACGCGGGGCGCGTCCTCATGGCTGGGAAATAAGCCCATTGGATGCCCTGAATACAGTGCCAGTGTTTGGCGGTCGTTCATGGTGGCGAGGTATTTCATAGTCAGGCGGTATTGTGCCCAGTTTTGGAATACCGCTCCATTACCGCCATAAGTAATGAGTTCGTGTGGGTGTTTGGCCACTTTTGGATCCAGGTTATTTTGGATCATCAGCATGATGGCCGCTGCTTGTTGACTTTGGGCGGGATAATCGTTGATCGGTCGCGCGTGCATCGCGTACTCGGGGCGAAAGCGGTGCATATAAATACGACCATATTGGGCCAATTCCGCTTCAAATTCGGGTCGGAGGGTATCGTGCCATTCCGACGGGAAATACCGAAGGGCATTGTTTATGGCCAATATGCTTTCGTCGGCAGAAAGTATGCCTTCAATAACGCGGCGGGGAGCATGGCTGGCAGTAGGATCGAGTGGTTTGGCGGGTGGTAATACAGCGGGAATACCTTCCAGTATTTGTGCTTTGAACGTATGGAGCATGTGGTGTGCGTAATTTTGGGGGTAAATGTACGATGAATTTGGCGGTAGGCTCGATATGGAAGTAGCAAAATAATGGAGATTTGTAAGGTAGTGTGTCTCAAAAAATCATTCATTGTATCTATTTTCTATTAGGTATGTGTTTTCCAAAAAATATATCAAACTGTGTCTAAGAACAATGACAACACAGTATATTTAACTTGCATTTATAAAAAAAACTATCTAAACCTTTTTTTAAAAGGCATTACCCAAAAAACAAGATAAACAACTACATTTGCGTCTTACTTTTAAAACAACAGCAACATGAATATTCCTGATAATTGCAGGTTTACGGAAGACCACGAATGGG
>JAAFHO010000445.1 GCA_013297575.1 Chitinophagales bacterium | reverse complement strand
TGTCCACAAATCCTCTGCCCTTCCCGGCGGTTCAACAAATTACTGACTTTTTTTATTCTCAATGAAATACTTTTTTACTTTACCTTTGTATATAACTCTAACGTACGAGTTCACAAAGACGTAGAGTAGGCGCTTCGCTTGTTTTTTAGAACACAAAGCGTTGCGTACTCTTTAGTGTACACAATGCTTTGTGTTCTTTGTGTACTTTTGTGGTAGAAAAGCATACTGCATTTATAAAAAAACTTATTTTACAGCGAATTTATATGCGATCTTGTTCCTTATATTTTAAGTACATTCAAATCAAGATCACTATTTTGTCGGTAAATATAATAAGTAATTGATTATCAATCTGCTCAAAACTACTGCCTCGTCACTACTAATTTCTGACTCACCGTCGCGCTATTTTCCATTTTAATACACCAATAGTAAATACCCTCAGGGCAATTTGATAAGTCTATTTGGAAAGACCCGTTATTGGCGTTGGGTAGACTCACCATTTTTACTTGCTGTCCAAGTGCATTTGCCAAAACAAAATGTGCATTTTGAAGTGGGTTTATTGGGCTGTTCCAAGTCAATTGAACCTGATTTGTGGCTGGATTTGGCTGTATTTTGGCATATAGATCAACAAAAGGTTGATTAATATTTGATGGGGTATTCAGTGTTGTATCCACATAGTTTACCTCAAAATTGTCGATATAAAAACCATCTAAGTTCAATCCTTGATCGGAGAGCAATGAAAACTTAAATTTAACTTTCTGCCCTTTAAAATCGCTCAAGTCGATGGATTCTTTTACCCATGTTTCCTGTAGTCCATCCCAAAGCGGTAAATCCAAAGTTTGGTTATTGGTACCTAAATTGGTGTATTTTCCGCACATTTGCGTAGATACCCCAGATTCCGTAATCACTTCGAGTTGCACCCAATCATAATCTGTTTCGAGGCTCCATTTTGCATCAAAATTGAGTGCAGGAAGCATAGCCGTACTTGGAATAGTGATGAAATTATTGCTGAGCAGTGTTTTTAGGCTATTGTTGCTGTATTTTACATTAGGTGAGTCGGTGATGGAGGTCGGAGCAGAGGTGTAAGATTCTGTCGTTAAGAGCCAGTCTCCAGTCCAATTTTGTGGACTATTAAATGGTTCATTCAGAATTGCTACCCTTGGGCCATCGGTATAGATTTTTTCTAGTGTATCTGTTAGTGTAAATGCACCATTAGTGATCTGCAATAGCATTGGTATTACGGCATTAATTGTGCTGCTGGGGCTCATGTTAACCGTAAACCAAACAGTATCCACCTGTTGATTATTGAGATTGATGGTATAATTGGCAGGTGAAATGGAAGCGATTTGATTATCTGTTTTTTGTAATGAAACCGTAAAGTTGCCATTCTGCGCGCCAATATTACGTACTTCAATAGGTATAGTACTCGTTGTTGTATTGATTTCGAAATTGCTAATGTCTTTGGCTAATGCAATTTTTAACATACTCCAAGCCAATATAAAATTACTGAGTTGGGTCATTTTATTTAAACTATCAATCACACTAGCCGATGGCCAAAAACCTAATGCTGCGGGACCTGTTTCCGGCGTAAAAGAATATGTATTGTGGCTTTCAAACATCCAATCATCTGAACTACCATTTACGGCATAGCCAACCGTTTCGGTCGTAGTACCCGCTTTAAACTTATTTTTTTCGGTCAACGCATTACCCAAAAAAGGCAAATAAGGGTCTGCCGCGGAATCGCTATATGCCCACGGATAGATCAATAAATTACCATACGTGTGATAATTTAAGGTGTTTTTAAAATCGTGTTTATTGCAAAAGTCCCGAACCATCCGTGATTCGGGCTCAGAAAAGGCAAATGGACCACGATAAGTAGCCGAATTTGGATTGGGAGACGAGCCTATATCGTCATATCCCCACGAGAAACCATAATTGCGGTTCAAATCCACTCCAAAAGTACCATCACCATTATCACGCCTATTTTTGCGCCAAAGTCCGCCACCTTGAGGATTAGTAGACTCATTAAATAGGTATCCATCGGGATTGACACAAGGGATAAAATAAAGTTCAGTATTGTCCATGACATATTTGCATTCGGGGCTGGAATCGTAATTTTCCATCAAATGCCACATAAAGTACAATAATTGGGTGAGACCTATTGGTTCACGGCAATGGTGCAGTGCTGTGTACAATGCTTCTGGTTCGTTTTCATCTTGATCGGGATTGTCCGAAATGCGCACCCAATACAAAGGCCGCCCCTCATGTGTTGTGATGGTATCGCTCACAATGGCCTTTGCACTGATGAATTGTGGGTATTTTGCGTGCATATTGTCGAGTATGGCCAGCATTTCAGCATAGGTAGGATAGCCGCCCATCGAGCCAGTAGTATAGTTTTGTGGGATTGGATAATTTCCAACATCGATGCTATTACTCACTCCTCCGCAAGGGGCAGCGCCGCGTTCCGCAGCAATCGTGGGTGCGGTATTTTGATCGACGTACCATTTTTGTACATCGGGGATGAGTATTTCTACTGTAAAACCAGCATTTCTGATGGTTTGGATTTCGTCGGTGGAAAAATCGGTAGTAAATGACTTCCCCTCGGCAAGTGCGCCATGGTCTGTTTCTACTCCTAGTTGAGCGAGGTCGGCAATAGATTTACCCTCTAATGATACTTTGCATCGGGAATAAGATTGCCCAAAGCCAAAGACGGAAAAAGCCACCAAGATAAAAAGCGTAATAAATAATTTTTGCATAATGTGTGGTTAAAAAAGTAAGTATTCGGATTTAATTAGAGGTAAGGTTAAAAAGAAGTAAATTAGAAATAATCTGGTTGAATACTAGCGATTTGTCCTTTTAAAAATGCAAAAGAACTGCAATTTTTCGACAAGTATGTTAAATAATTGGGCTAAAATGTAAAAATTTGACATTAATTAATGAAAATAATTTGGTTTTTAAGCGAACGCGCTATCTTTGCGCTTCACAAACAATTCACAATTTAATTCGTATTGATAATCATGGTAAAAAATCTTACAATGCTTTTAGCGTTTGTTTTGATGGCGCTATCACAAGTAAATGCTCAACAAACAGGAGATGAAATCTTCGTAGTCGATATTAAGATCGACGGTGTAACTACTACTTACAAGAATGGTTCTGGCGGCTTTAGTGCTCCTGCTGATTGGGGTGGCCCAATCGTAGGTGATATTTGTGCTGAAGCGGTTTGGGGTTATGACAGTTCCGTTCCTTCTGATTCTTTAGGCTGCGATACAATCACAAACAATTATGCTGGCAAAGCCGTTATTATTCGTCGCGGTTCTTGCGAATTTGGTGTCAAAATGTATAATGCACAGCAATCAGGTGCTGCTATTGGTATTGTTGCCAATAATTCATCTGCTACGGCAGGTGATGCATTCAATGCGCCAGGTATGGGTGCAGGTGCGAAAGGAGCATTGGTCACTACTACACCAGCTATGTTGTTTTGCCGTGCAATGGTTGATGTAATTGACAATGCGCTTAAAGCAGGTAAAAAACCTCAGATTTGTATCCGTCGCTTGAGCCTTCACGATCCAACCGGAGGTTATGCTTATGCTACACCAATCACTCAAGCAGATACAGTCGATCTGATCTCTATGGGTTGTGTAAACCGTAGCGGTGTAAGCCAAGACTATACAGGTAAGGTGGTAATCACTGACCCAAATGGTGTGTCAACTACCTTTACATCAACTCAGTTTATCGAGGCAGGTGCTGACTCAGTTATCGTTTTTGAAAGTTATGTCCCAAATCCTCCAAAGGTTGGTACCTATAAAATGGTATTTACTGCTGATTTGGCTACTAATGCTGGTGATACGATCACACGCCAATTCCTTTACACACCACAAACTTATGCTACGGATAATCTAATCGTAAATGGTGGTGCTGCTAATGATGCTTCATTTGTAACTGCTGGTCAAAAGTACAGTGCATTATCTTTGTACCGCACAGGTGACGCAGGTTTAAATGTTAAACTTGCTACTTTTGGTATCAATAATGCTGCTACTGTTGCTGTAGCAGATCCAGCGGCTAATGTTGTTAACTTGATCCTTTATGATGCAGATGCTAACGATGATGGTACAACAGACGAAGGTACTGGTGTTGGTGCATTTGACAACTTGCCATTCGTTGCATTCCAAGATTACACTTTTGATGCAGCACTTAAGGCTGATTCATTGGTAAATGTTGAATTGACACCAATTGATGGTAGCGAAATCACCTTGAAGCCTAACCACTTCTATTACTTGCGTGCAATTTATGACGGTAATGCTGCTAACTTAGGTAAGCAATTGTCATTTACGTGCTCTCGTCAAGTAGAATACACTCCAAAAGATCTTGGTTGGGTTGGTATTGGTAATATCACACCAATCACATTGGATAACCTTTACTCAGGATGGGGCGGCGCAACTGTGATTCTTCGTTTGCATGATGCAGAGTATGATCCACTTAAGCCATTAAGTGTTAAGCCAACTCCTTTGGCTTCAACTAAATTTACGGTTACTCCAAATCCAGCAGTTGAATATACTTCTGTAAACTTGGAATTGACTGCTTCTAACAAGTCTGTAACTGTATCTATCATTGATATGCAGGGTCGTGTTGTTGCGTCACAAGTAGTGCGTAACTTCCAATCTGGTCAAATCAAAATGGACACGCGTAACTTGGCTTCTGGTAATTATGCACTTTCTATCCGCACTAGCGAAGAAGGTTCTAATATGACCAATTTGATGATTTGTCACTAAGAACTAATTTAGGAAAGATGTACAAAGGTGAGGTTACTGCTTGATCTTGTCTTTTTTATCTTCTAACCTAATTTTATTTTCTTTATAGCAAACGGCGTGCGGGTTCAGTCCTGTCACGCCGTTTGTTTATTTTGGGATATTTAGCCAATCTTATACGTATATTATTCACATTAATAAACGTCTTCTTTTTCTACTAAATAAACTATAATAACAATCATGATAAAAA
>JAAFHO010000444.1 GCA_013297575.1 Chitinophagales bacterium | reverse complement strand
TTTTCGATACCAATACCATTATCCGTAATTTGACACCTTAGCCGATTGCCAACCATATCAAATCCTACCTCGATTAAAGTTTCGCCATCTTGGTTCAAGCCGTGTATCGTAGCATTTTCGAGCAGTGGTTGAAGGAGCATAGAGGGAAAAAGCAGGTCAGGAGGAATATTGGGTGTGCTAGAAACAGTATATTTAAACCGATCCTCAAACCTCAATTGCACCATTTCCAAATAGTCGTTCACGTACAACACCTCTTCGTGGAATGGAATAAAATGATGCTCCGAGAACTCCATGGTTTTGCGCAGCAGTCGGGTAAAAATAGCAATATAAATACTTGCTTTTGCTGCATTAGGCGGGTAAAAAAACTGTTGGATGGCATTGATGCTGTTACCAATAAAATGTGGGTTGATCTGCGCTTGCAATGCCTGGATTTTTAATTCCGCCAACTGAGTCTGTATGATTCGATATTGGTTTCCTGCACGTATGATTCGGTATAATGCAACAATGATTAATACCCAACAAACACACCAAAATAGGGCTGTTCCGTACCAAGGCGTATCTTTTTCCAATGTGAAATAGCTGGGTTCGAATATTGTATTGCCCCCTTTATTACTGGTAGATGCGCTGATGAGGTACCGTCCTGTAGGTAAATTTAGCCCCATTTGTAGTATGCCACGCTCTGCCATGCTAGACTCCTGTGGAGATCGAAATCCAGCCCTAATCCAGCCCAAAAGGTGATCTAAAGTAATATTGTACCAAGCAGGGAATTGCCTTATAATGGTGCACTCAAAATTCTTGTTATAATCACTATTGTAGTCCTGTACCGAAAGATCCAATTCAACGGCATTAGCATTGGATGGGAGATATAATACAGGCACATCCAGCAAGGTATCCAACAAGCTCATCCTAATATTTTTTTCAGCCGCTCTGTAGCGTAATGCGGCAAAAAATATAGGAGAAGTACTCACTTTTTTGATCGTTGACAGCGGCCTGCACGTAACGCCAGCCACAGTACCCACCCAGAGGGTATCATTGGCCACCAACACACAGTTTACATCTAGATTAGCCAATCCGTCTTGTAATCCAAAATATTGTGTTTTGTACTCCTTATCGAGTGTATATATCCCCTCATTGGTCGCTATCCAGAGTTTGCCAGAAGTATCTTGGAAAAGGGATTGTATATTACGAATACCGCCCTGAAAACAATAATCCATGAGTTGGAGTGACAATACCGCTCCGTTTTTAACCTGAAGTCGGATTAAACCATGTTGAGGTGTTACCGCCCATAGGATGCCTTGCCCGCCATTTTCGAGTGACAATACCCGATTCCCCAATTCGGAGAAGCGTTCACCCCAATTGAATTGAAAGGCTTGCTGCTCGCATTTTAGGCCATTGGTGCCCCCTTCCCATAATATACCTTCGCTATCTTGACATAAAGCCGTGGCGCGTTCGGCCTTAGTCTTAATCGCCGCTGTAGCATTTGGGGGGAGAAAATAAACGGAACCTCCTGTACCTATCCAAAGTGTATCCTTTCGGTATTCCATTTCTTTTATGGCCGAGAGGTTCGAAGTTAGGGTTGCTTTCCCTTTTTGATAATGATACAATCCTAAGTCACTTCCAATCCAATAGTCATCTGGCGCAATATGTTTGATTCCCCTACATTTATTGTATTTTTCTATGCCTGGCAAAGGTACTTTTTTTACTCCTTCCTTTGAAATATGATGCAAGAAGCCCTTGTCGTCGCCAGCAAGTATGCCTCCGCCAGTTGCGGTGGACAATGCTGTGATATTGGTGGGAGTATGATCGGATGACAGGTTATATATCGTCGATCCATTAGACCCCAACCGAAACAACCCCTCCCCGATTGTCCCAAACCAAAATCCACCTTGATTGTCTTCTATGATGGAGTTCACTCTTTTTTCAGGAATAAAGGAAATATAGTTGGAAAGGGAATGATATGGTGGCACAAAACAAATAGCCCCCTTATTGGATGTTCCCACCCAACAACGTCCTTGACTGTCCGCAAACAGTTTGCCAAATAGATCTTTATGTTCCTCAATAAAGTGTAAACTATCCCCTTTTAGTTGGTACATTTTCAGGTGTGGCATCATGATTATCAATTTGTCACCGATCGCTATAGCGTTAGACAACGCTCTAAATGGAACTTGACTGGGCTTATCCATTGTGATCTTTTGGAGTATATCACCATCGATTGAGATCCTAAGCAATCCAGTGTCGGTCAGGGCGAATAGCATTCCATTTATTTCTAAGATAGAAATAACATGACATGGCCAGCTGACTTGGATAACACTATCCTGTTTTAAAATAAAAAACGTTTGGTCTTTACCACAAATCCACTTTTTACCCAAACTATCCTCGTAGTGTGTAATAATAGCAGAGTTTAAAGAAACTTTTGAAAGAAAGTTATCTGCTGCTGCGGTTTGGATATGCCCATTTTTTCGGATACTCAAATTTTTCTTAAAACAAGATATCCATAGATCACCATCAGAACTCGAAAATAGCCCTAGCACTTCGGGATCAGGTAGCCCTTCTTTTACGCCAAAGTGCTCAAATCGAGTGCCATCAAACCTCGAAAGGCCTTGGTTGGTACCAAACCATAAAAACCCTTTTTTGTCTTGTATACCACAATATACTGTATTGCCCGAAAGCCCATCCTTTGTCGTATATTGATTGTATGCAGGGATTTGAGCCTGCACTATACTAGTACTTATAAGAAGGGTTAAAAAAAGGACATAATTCATGTACATATATTTATCCGACAAAGGTACCAAATAGTAAGTATTTGATTTATGCGATTTGTTAACTATGCCGTTTTGAGCCGTAACTGTGTAAGCCTCGTACAGTTATCAGACGAATGCGCACAGTTAAGAAAAAAGTATTCCGCTTAAAATCGGTCAGCTTAATTTTGTACTATCAAAACAAAACGCTCTTTCAATATACGGTTTAAATACCGGTCGGCTCTTTTGCTGAATAAGAAACCTTACACCTACACTTTGTATTTATTTTCAAACATTCGTGATACCCACTTTCTGTATCGAAATTGAATGACACAATCTGAATACAACTCAAGACCAACTGACACAATTTTTTAATTTTAATCAAATGAAACAATCTGAATATAAATCTAGACCAATTGATACAATCTTTTAATTTTAGCCAAATGAAACAATCTGAATACAAATCAAGACCAACTGATTCAATCTTTTAAGTTTAGCCAAATGAAACAATCTGAATACAAATCAAGACCAACTGATTCAATCTTTTAATTTTAATCAAATGAAACAATCTGAATACAAATCAAGACCAACTGATTCAATCTTTTAATTTTAGTCAAATGAAACAATCTCAATACAAATCTAGACCAATTGATTCAATCTTTTAATTTTAGTCAAATGAAACAATCTGAATATAAATCAAGACCAATCTTCTAAGTTTTAAAAACAAATGAGACAATTTTCCTTTTAAAAATCTTCCTACCTATATATCTTTTCTTAGAAAGTCTCTCCCGCTGCTAATAATAGCCGTAAGAACATTATAAATACTTAACATGAAATAAGAAAGACGCGAAAACAATGGTGCTCGAAAATCATTGAATCAAATTTATTTTATAAAAATCGTGTAATATTGACACAATTAAAAAAAACAGTCTACATTTGTGCGGCAGAACAGTATTTAAATCTGAGTGTACTGCAAAAACCTCTCAATACGCCAATTTTATCAGATTTTCAATAATAAAATAATGAAAAGATACCCTGATGCCATTCGAATTTTAGTTGCCATTGATTGCATCATTATGGGTTTTGATGGAACAGCAATAAAGTTATTGTTGATCAAAAGGAATTTTGAACCCGAAAAAGGTAATTGGTCCTTAATGGGTGGGTTTCTACACCAAAATGAGGATTTGGAGGCCGGAGCAGAACGCATATTGTTCGATCTTACAGGATTGAACAATATTTTTGTCGAACATATCACAACAGCCGGAAAAATTGACCGCGACCCTGTAGAACGCACCATTTCAGTCGTTTTTTTTGCTTTAATCAATATCAATAACCAAGATCAAGAGGCGTTAAATGCACATAATGCCCAATGGTTGAGCCTTGAAGAAAAACCTGAATTGATATTTGATCACGACGAAATGGTCACAAAAGCAATAGAATACCTCCGGTACAAAGCGGCGCTCCATCCTTTAGGTTTTGAGTTGTTACCAGAAAAATTTACCATTCCCCAATTGCAAAAACTCTACGAAGCTATTTATGATATGAAATTAGACCGTCGAAACTTTAGTCGAAAAATCCTTTCAACTGGGCTTTTGGTGGATACTGGAGAGAAGTATGAGCAATCAGCAACCAAAAAAGCAACCTTATACCAATTGAATCAAGATCGATATAAAGATAAATTTTTCGCTTTCTGGCATTTTATGCCGCATCCGGGAATCGATTAAAGTACAACAATAAGTATCATTAAAATATGCTTGACTTAAAAAAATTCGAAGTTTGGTTTGTCACTGGCAGCCAGCATCTCTACGGCGAAGCAGTATTAGCAACAGTAGCCGAACACGCACGCACCATAGCCCATGCCTTGGGTATGTCCGAAAAAATACCAGTTCAGGTTACGTTCAAGCCCGTGGTAAAAACGCCCGACGAAATTTACAGCATCTGTCAAGCAGCCAATACCGATATCAATTGTATCGGTATAGTGGCATGGATGCATACTTTTTCGCCCGCTAAAATGTGGATTCGCGGCCTGCAGTGTCTGCAAAAACCACTCTGCCACTTGCACACGCAGTACAACCGCGATATTCCATGGAGTGAAATCGATATGGATTTTATGAACCTCAACCAATCTGCACATGGCGACCGAGAATTCGGTTTTATGATGTCGCGTATGCGTTTGAACCGCAAAGTAGTGGTGGGGCATTGGCAAGATCCGCAGGTACACCAGCGACTTAGCGTATGGATACGGGCAGCCGCAGCGC
>JAAFHO010000443.1 GCA_013297575.1 Chitinophagales bacterium | reverse complement strand
AGCCAATACCCAACGGATTTGTAGTGGCATCCAAAGCACCTGCTACATTTTTTTCATTCACTTTTACGCCGTTGAAATAAATAAGGTCTTTTGTACCATTGTGTACCATAGTTACGTAAGTCCAAGTACCCACCACCAAGGGTGTACCGGAATCCATATCGCTACAGCATGCGCCGCCGGCGTGTGTGGTAAACACGGGTTTGCCATGTGGAGGTAAAGATATTTTCCAACGCTGTTGCCAGCCACCAAAAGACAGCAAGTATGCTTCGCCTTGGGCAGGTAATGCGGCCACTTTTACCCAAAAACCGATAGTTGTATTAGCGGTGTTGAGGTAAGCGGCATTGGGCGCAGTGACGCCGCTTTGTACGCCGTCAAAAACCAGTGCACTATTGGACCAACCAAAACGGTCTTGTGTCAGTGATGCGCCGTTCACCGATGCGTGGTTGGCATTGGCGGTTAGGTCTTTTGCATTGCCCGAAAAACTGTATTGGGCCGCGGGGGTTTGTGCCTGCAAGCCCACCGTAGCCAAGAGGCAACAGAGGAGCGTGAAGAGCGGGTAAAGCATTTTTTTCATATTCGGAAACATTAATTATTAGAAAAATTTTAAGAACTGTTTGTGTTTTATTGAACTGTAAATCAAGTATTTATGAAATTTTTTTACAAAAAAGAATCCTTTGAGTGTTGCTGAACAAGCGTCTGGTAAGGATACTATTTTTGGCTAAGCATTGGTTTTTAAGGGCATGAAATGAGCGTAAATACACGCGTTGGGTATTTGGAATGATTGTACAAATTTAGCGGGATAGGGTAGGGGTAGATGGTATAATTAAGTGAATAAGTGGTACTTTTAGGAAAGTGGAAAAAGGGCGATATGTATGTTTTATATCTAAATTTTGAAAAAAATAATAATAAGCAGATTGTTTGTTAGAAAATTTGGTGATATGAAGGGTGGTGGCTTATGTTTGCGTGTGGAACTCAAATAAATAAAAAAATACACCCAACGTAATCCAAAAATAATTAAGATGAAATATATTTACCTTGTCTTTTTCGTACTTTTCATGGGTTGTAATCTGCCCAATAACAGAATAAAGATAGGCGAATCGCCTGAAGATTGTTTTACTCCAAACGATATAATTATTAAATTTGCAACATTTAAACCAAGTATTTTATATGATGAAATACTTGCATTTTATCGTGAAAATAAAATAGAGTTAAGCAAAGCAGACAATCTTATCATTAAAAAATGGGTTTCGGATGAGGTGTTCAACCCCAATTCAGATGAGAATATTTTGGAGTGGAATTTAGATGACGATGATTTTTGTAAAGTCCGAAGAACAATTTTTAGAAATAAGGATGGGATACCACTGGACACTGTATCAGTTAAAATTTGCAACTCAATTATAAATGAAGGGGTAACCGTTAGTGGATTTTGGTTGCAACGTACATACCAAGGTGGGGTGTTGACCATATCCTGCTGTAGTAAAATACGTAAAACTTTGGATAGAGTAGGTTATTATAGCATTGTCAAAAGCCCTACTGGTCTTGAATATGGAATTAGTGGGGACAAACTGAAACATATGGGAGTGACTGAAGTATATTTTCATTATCAGTATGATTGGACTGAGATTACAAAAAAAATATTTACTGATGAGACTTTTTTATATAGTGAACTTATGAATTTAGATGACCGTTTTTATTTAAAATAAAATCATATCACTTTTCCAATATGAGCATCCAGATTCATAATTGAGCATAACAAAGCGGTATTTTCAAATGCATAATAATTCACAAATATTACTTTTATCTCTACAAAATAAGAAAAAAATAGGAATATTTAGCAAAAAAATACACTTTTTCAAGCATTCCACCCAAGCCCAGCCCCAACGGGGCGACACATTCAACACAGGGCATCGCCCTGTGCGTATCGTCCTATAGGCATCGCCCTGTGCACATCAAACCCCATACCCTAAACCTTCAAAAATACCCCACTCCCCCAAACCCCATCTCCCACCACAAAAACCCGATAAATCCCTGATTCACACCCCCTTACATCCAAAACCCCTTGATCCCCTGAGACCCCAGTTTTTTCCAAAACCAAACGCCCCAGCATATCAAAAACCTGCACTTTTACGGCATCATCCTTTTGCGTCCCATGCTCAAAATTCAAGTTTACCGTCAACAGATCAGTCACCGGATTAGGCGACAGCACCAAACCCATTTTTTGCCTTCCCAGCGGTTCATTTATCGCAGTAATACCATTTTCGTAACGCATTTTTACCGCCTCGGGAGTCAAGGCATAATCGAATATCGACACATTATCCATCACCCCTTTAAAATTGTAATTGGCTTGTCCGGGCAATATTTGACCCATCAAAAAATCGACCGTTGTGGTGCGTATTTTTCCTGAAAATGCTTTGTACGATTGCAATCGGCCATTCAAATACAAAGCCAACAATGCGCCATCGTAAGTGGCCACTACATGATAAACACTATCCACCTGCAACGGCGTAACGGCATCCAAATCACTCACGCCACTCAATGAATTAACCGTCCAACGCAAGTATTTTTCGGGCGTGATGGACAGTTTCCAGCGGTTTTGCCAACTACCGTGCGACAATAAAAAAGTCTCTTTTTCCGGCAACGCATTGGCTTTGAACCAGCAACTTACACTGATTTCCTGCTCAAAATTGAGCAATGGGCTATTCGCAACGGCAATATGCTGCGCGCCACCATTGAAATAATAAGCAGATTGCGGCACGCCAAATAGATCAGGCACTAAAATAACACCATTGGCCACACCATGCAATTGATTACCGCTGACATCGTTGGCATTGCCCGTAAAAGGATATTGCGCAATGGTGTTTCCGACAGTCGGATCAAAATTTTTGACCAAAACCTTTATGGTTGTTTGCGCCGATAAACCACCGCCATCAGCCACTTTCACCGTTACATCAAAAATACCCTCCTGATTGGGGGCTGTCCAATTCGTACTACTACCCGAACCAGTAAAAGTACCGTTTCCCGACGACCAAGTATAACTCAGCGGATCATTATTTGCATCGGTGGCGATACAGTCGAATTGTATGCTGCTGCCAGGTGTGGCATAATCGTTATCTTTTTGAATATCAATAATTTGTGGGGCAATATTGATTGTTGTAACGATGGGAATCGTCAGGTTTAGCGTATCGGAATTGCCTTCTGGATCACTGGCGATAAGCCGTATGTTAGCAGTGCCTTCTATGGCTGGTGCAGTAAATGAAACGGTTGCGCCTGTGCCTGTGATCGTGCCAAAATTACTGCTCCAGGTATAGGTAATTTGCCCCGAATCGCTATCCACCACCGTAGCAAAAACGGAAGTACTTTTATTGATTTCGAGCGGATTGGTTTCGGCAGCCAATCCTTTTATACGAGGCACGACGGTATAAGATTGAGCATGTTGGTCATAATCCACAACAATATCATTGATCAGCATTTGGTTGTGGTAGTATCGTTTTGTGCCACCTGCCGGGCAAATACTGACTAAAATAACCTGATTGGCTGGAATATTCAAGTTGACCGTACCAGAAACGCCTTGCAGCAAAAAAGTTTCTGAAATGGCATCATAAATATCCGAATTGGCCGTACCAATATTCAACGTCACCGTTTTTGCCGAAGCATACGAATTGTAAAGCATATAGGTAGGATAGGCATCCGAGCCGTAAAAATCAGTTTTTAACAAATTGATTTTCAATATTTTATCCACGTTGGTTTTTTCTACCAAACATCCGAGATAACCAATGGAACTACTGCCATACAACGCCAAATTGGTGGCAGCCCAGCCACCTTGTACGGCATCGCCAGTAGAAAAAGGAGAAAGATTTTGCCATTTTTGGCGCAATGCCTCGTAACCCATCACTTTTTGTGGGTCATTGGTGGCCGACCATGCCGAAGCATCCTGTAGATTGGATGGCAAAAAATCGGGATAAAACAACCGCGTGGCATTGGTCAAATTGAGCATCCATTTACCGATGGCGCGGGCAAATCGCTTGTCGTAACGCACCATAGGAACGAGGCAAGCCGCTTGTTGCACGCCATTGAGTTGGAAAGCGTAATCGTTGCCTGCGTCGTTGGCTTCGCCCACCAAACCCGATACATCAAAGCCGCCCCAAGTACCTACAATGGTACCCCAGCCGCGCAATTCGCCTCGGTTAAAAGACCAATTGACCATCTTTTCAATATTGTATTTTGTACCGATTTCGGCATTCATTTTTGCAGCAGTCAGCGTGCCGTAAGGAAGTTGCAATTCGTAAGAAGGATTTGAAGACCAATCACTTAGGAACTCTATCGACCACTCTGCGCCCTTGAGGTAATCGGCATTTCCGGTTTCTTTCCAGGCATTGTAGAGTATCCATGCGAATGCCCCGGCGGCTTCTGGTTCTTTCACGCCATTGGCATTGGGTTGCATCGTTTTGAATTTCCACGCGCGGTAATTCATATAAGCGGGTTGCCAAGGTGCATCGCTGCCGCCCATAGCGCGCACGGCTTCCAAAAAACGGTTTGCAATGGTCTCAAACTGCTCATCGGCCGCGCCTACATTGGTAGGATATAGGTCGTGTAATTGGTAAAAAAAAACATTAGGCATCAGGTCGTACCACCAATCACTACCACTACTAGAAGCGGCATTGTTGAGGTAGATATTTTCGCCATTGGCTTTATTAAAAAAGTCTTGCGACATCAAGAGCCAGTTTTGGCCATATTGCGTCGTTTTGTCTGCGCCCACCAGCGTTGCGCCCACGAGAGAGGGCAATACATTGATCGCTTCATTGCCCAAAGGCGAATTAGTACCGATATAAGTGTGCAAGCGGTACGTTGGGTTTTGGGGATAATTGACACCCACATTGCCCAAAAAAGACAAAGGCAGGAACTGCCCCGTTTTGTTCAAGTTATATAAAAACGAATCGTACTGCATTGCCACTTGCTGCCAGTCGCGTACATTGTAAGGTGCTGGTTGGTTGGGCATT
>JAAFHO010000442.1 GCA_013297575.1 Chitinophagales bacterium | reverse complement strand
TCTACGGTGGGATTTGGCGCGTACGAGAGATAGGGTGCGCAAACCAGAAATTGATATCACCAACCCCGAAAACAACCCGTATATCTCCCAAAGTTCAAGCGTTTTTGTCAAAGCAAATATCAAAAACGTAAATTCCCCTGCTGATGTGCGTTGTTACGTCAATGGCGAATCGCGTGGATTCGAGTTCCGAAATGGACGTTTTGGTAGTAATGTGCGCCTGCGCCCGGGCCGCAACGAAATGGTAATAGAAGCCTCTAACTTGGCAGGAAGTGACGAGGAAATATTGGTCATCGTGTGGGAGGAAGTCCGCGACAATCGTACGCCCCCCCTGCCCCCCCAGCCCCCTACCGCCCAACAACCAGTTGTGCGCATTACAAACCCCTCTTATTCACCTTTCAAAACCGACAAACCGGATATTTATCTCCGTGCCGAAGTGCAAAATATCCGCGACAAACGCGACCTACGCCTTTTGGTGAACGGTACTGAAGAAACACGTTTTACCTTAGCAGAAGGATTGGAAGCCGGCCTGCGCTTACGCGAAGGAAGGAATGTGGTGCGTGTTGAAGCAAATACACCAGCGGGTCGTGCCTCGGATGAAGTGGTCATAGAAGTGGCCTCCTCCCAGCCCCCTACTCCGCCATCAAGTGGCAGAAGGCCCAATGTAAATATCACAAAACCCTCGTCGGCTACGAGTACAACATCTGAAAAAAACTACGATTTCAGGGCAACCGTGACGAATGTAACCAGCCGCGACGAAATCACGCTTTTGGTCAATAACCGCGAAGTGCGCGATTTTACTTATACGCCCAAAGATGGTAGTTTGTCTGCTAATCTTGATCTGCAACCCAATGATAATGAAGTAATTGTACGCGCTAAAAACAGTGCAGGCGCAGCAGAAGACAAAGCAACAATCACTAGAAATGGAGGTATTATCAACCCGCCTCCCGGACGTAAACCAAGCGTTTCCATTGCGCAACCGACCAATAATGCATCATTTGATCGCAAAGACATTGATTTTAGGGCTACTACAACACAGGTGAATGCAAAAAGTGAAGTTATTGTGGCATTAAACAGTGCCAATGTTTCTATTTTCGATTTTGATAAAAACACACAAACCGTAAGCGGCAAATTGAATCTCCGCGACGGCGAAAATACATTGACCATAAAAGTAGTCACTTCGGGTGGTACTGCCGAGTCAACCGTACGTTTTAAATATGAAGCAATAGTTATCAAACCAACCGTTGATATTGTAAGCCCTGCCAACGGCAGCGAAGTGCGTATAGCGGAAACAGAACTCCGTGCAACCGTGAGGAACGTAACCAGCAAAAGCGATATTCAAGTGTATGCCAATGGTAAATCTATCACTACATTTGAATACAATAGCCGCTCTGGACAAGTATCGGCCAATATTCCTTTGGATAAAGGCGAGAATACTATTCGCGTTACTGCCAGCAATAACGGCGGCACAGCAGAAGGTACTGTTCGGCTAAAATACACCCCTTCAACACCAAAACCTATTGTGGATATAGATAGTCCCGCCAATGGTAGCGAAATACGTACAGCAGACACAGAGTTGCGTGCCAATGTCCAAAATGTATCCACCAAAAACGACATCCTGATTTATGTCAATGGCAAAACCGTACCCGTTTTTGATTATGATAATAAAACAGGACGTGTAACGGCTAGAATACAATTGGGCGAAGGCGAAAATACAGTGCGTGTATCGGCCAGCAATAGTGGAGGCACCGGCGAGCAAATCCATAAAGTACGCTATACCCTACAACGCAAGCCTACGGTAACTATCTCTTCGCCAGCAGACCGCTCGCGCGTGGATAATCCGGCAGTTACATTAACGGCAAAAGTCACCAACGTATTTAGTGATAAAAATGTAGTATTTAAACTAAATGGTACCGAAATTACCGGTTTTACCATTGGGCGCGGTGGCTCTATTAGTTTGCCCTTAACCCTGCGGGAAGGTGACAATACCATTTCTGTTACCGTTACTACCCCAGATGGTACCGATAATGCCAGTGTAACGGTGGTTTATGCCGCTAAAGTAGAAAAACCAACCATTGTGTTTATCAATCCGGGGCTTATCAAGACTAGAAATGGTGCGAATATTAAGGCTAATTTTGAAGTAAAGGCAAAAGTTACAGGCATTTCAGGTGTTTCGGATCTAAAGGTATTCCATAATGACCTATCCATACGCAAACTCGACTTTAATGTACGAACAAAAGAGGTGACCTATGCTGTAGTATTAAAAGACGGCAAAAACACATTCAAGATCATTGCTGAAAACACAGCAGGCAGTGCACAGGCAGAAGCAGATATCACATATAAGGCCAACACCGGCCCCGTTCCAACAGTAGATATAACATCTACATCGGAGCCAACAACGGATCCATTTAATCCCAATACGTCAAAAACGAGCGTAATCGCAACCTTGAAAA
This sequence comes from Chitinophagales bacterium, assembly GCA_013297575.1. Lineage (GTDB taxonomy): Bacteria > Bacteroidota > Bacteroidia > Chitinophagales > Saprospiraceae > M3007. The sequence continues at coordinate 2,558 of JAAFHO010000442.1, read as the reverse complement.
ACGTAACGGACAAAGCGCAGGTTACATTTACAGTAAACGGCACTACGATTACTAATTTTGAGTTTACGCCTTCTACGGGTGTATTTAAAGCTATTGCGCCGCTAAAAAAAGGCGAGAATGTGATTGTGGTAAAAGCTGTAACAAATGCAGGAGAAGCACAGGACTCAGTGACCGTAAAGTATTAAGAAGTCGTTTTGGTCTGATATAAGTAACACCCGAGCATCTTTCTGATTGAAGAAAGGTGTTCGGGTGTTTTGTTTTAGGCTTCTTATGCCTCTTCGCCTATTTCGCCTTTCATGCGTTCTGCGTTGTCGGCAATCATTAAGGCTTCTATTAATCCTACAATATCGCCTTCAACTACTTTATCTAGGTTGAAATTCTTGTTTTCTCCTTCGAGGCGGTGATCGGTCACCCTATTTTGCGGCCAGTTATAGGTACGTATTTTTTCTGAGCGGTCACCGGAACCCAATAAACTACGGCGTTGAGAAGAAATAGCGTTTTCGGTTTGTTTTTGTTGATTATCGCGAATTTGCTGGATCAAACGCCCCATTGCAATATCGCGGTTTTTATGTTGTGAGCGGCTTTCTGTACTTTCTGCTACTACACCTGTGGGTAAGTGGGTAAAACGCACACCCGATTCTGTTTTGTTTACGTGCTGACCACCTGCACCACTGGCACGGAATACATCAGTACGAATATCTTCTTTGCGTATATCAATATCTTCCGGTTCGAACTTAGGCAACACTGCCACCGTAGCAGCGGAAGTATGCACACGTCCTTTGGCTTCGGTATCGGGTACACGCTGAACTCGGTGCGCACCAGACTCGAATTTGAGCCGACCATATACGTTTTCGCCAGTTACGTCCAATACTATTTTTACAAAACCGCCCACAGAGCCGGGGCTTTCGTCCACTACTTCTACTTGCCACCCCATGGTAGAAAAATAGCGTTGGTACATACGGTATAGGTCACCTGCAAAAAGCGCAGCCTCATCACCACCAGTACCCGAGCGGATTTCAAAAATTACATCTTTTTCGTCTTCAGGGTCTTTGGGCGTGAGCAATACTTTGAGGTGCTCTTTAATTTCCTCTTCGCGGACTTGTAGCGAACCAATTTCTTCTTTGGCCATTTCGCGCATTTCAGGATCTGTTTCGGTTTCCAGCAGCGTGCGCGCGCTCGACAGCTCATTCACAGCGCGTTCGTACTTTGTAAACGCCTCAATAATGGGCTCCAAACTCTTATATTCTTTATTAACCTTGCGCATTTTATCCTGATCGGCAGCAGTAGCCGGATCGGAGAGTTGCTCTTCGAGGTAATAGTATTTCTCCTTAATGACTTTGAGTTTCTCTAACATAAAACAATGACCTTAACTTGCGTATGCAGGTAATTTACTGGATTACCTCGCAAACGGGGCGCAAAGGTACGGATATTTTAATCAAAAAAATAGCGTTTATGAACAACATGTGTTCATAAACGCTATCCGCTTCGACTTCGCAGGTTGGTCACTTCGGCTTCGCTCAGTGACCAGCCAGCGAAGCCGAAGCCGGTTACCGAGCGAAGCCGAGACTGGTTGCCGAGCGAAGCCGAGACTGGTTGCCGAGCGAAGTCGAGGCATTACTCTTTGTCGAACCTCAACTCCTTAATTGCAACACTACCACCGTCTGTTTTCAAATAAATGTAAACGCGGTAATTGCCAGTTGATGCCGTTAAATTACCGATACAATATTGATCGGAATTGCCTTTGCTGGAACCGTTGTGGACAGGGGTAAATGTTTTAGGTTTATTGTTGGTAAAAAAGTTTTTCACAACCTCTGTAGCCTTTGCCTTGGTATAAGTATTCTCTTCGTCCAAGATAGATACTTCAAGATTTTCATCAAAGTATTTTGCTAATGCGTCCACATCACCACTACTAATGGCTTTATTGATCGCATCAAGACCAGGATTGGTTTGGAGGGTTGGAAAAGCAAAAAGCGCAGCAGGTGCGAAAAAAAGAAGAAAAAGCAGATTCTTCATCGTGTGTATTTAATTTTAGTGCTAAGTACTTGTTTGAATTCTTAACGCAATTATTACGCCAAAAATATACAATAGTAACCTTAATTGCAGATCAATTAGTGTAAACGTGAAGTTAATGCTTATTTAACAAAAAAAATTACCTTTAAAGAGTTAAATCTTTAACACTTTAACACTTGTGGATTGTTGGCCATTGGTAATTCGAGCAAAATAGATACCTGCACTTTGCTGACTCATAGGAATATTGATCTGTTGCTGACCACTACCTAAGTCAATACTATTACTCCAAACGACTACCCCATTCCAATTAAATAACTGAATTTGGTACTGCCCCGCAGCAAGAAGATCCAATTGGAGATTTGCATTGTTGCATACTGGGTTGGGAAATACACGCATTCCATTCCGCAACAAATTTTGTTCATTTGATGAAGATGCACTAGATTCATTCAATACCAATGTCGTAAATGCCGCACCATCGCCGCCAGTACCATTGTTGCCATTCACAGCATTGGCAGAAGCATATACCGTAATCATACCTGTTCCTGCTA
>JAAFHO010000446.1 GCA_013297575.1 Chitinophagales bacterium | reverse complement strand
AGTACTGCGCAACCTGCAAAAATACCTACCCAAATGGCCCATTTTCGTTGCTCCGTAGAAGTATATCGACTGAATGCCCAAATACTAGCCATTACATAGCCGCCCATCATGGTATCGTTGTGGTCCAATGCCATAGCACCTGCCGCCAATTCCAAGTTATAATAACCCACCGCAAATAGCAATGCGGCCATATAAGCAATTTTGATTTGATTGGTCCATATTTTGGCGGTATCATAGAGGGCAAATACCATAAATGTACCCATCAATACATTCGGCAACCGAAGGGCAAAGGTATTGACACCAAAGAGTTTCATGGAAAGCGCCATTTGCCAAAGGAACAACGGCTGTTTGTGTACCCAAATATAATTACAACACCATTGATTTACATCGTATGGCAATATCGCATGCAGCCTTATCATAGGCTGGAAAGGATATTGCATCATGTTTTTGGCCACCACAGCGTGAAAACGCTCGTCCCAATCGTGTAAAAAAGGATCTAATTGGATGATCACCAGACGAACCATCGCCGATGCCAATAGTAGCAGCCAAAGGGCGTACTTATCCTTCCCACTATAAAAAAAATAGAGCGAGGGCAGGAATAACAATATCAAATACAACAGATTGGTAAATGTTATTTCCATATTCCGTTATACAATGCTATCCTTCAAAGTGGAAGGAAATAGTAAATGCCCTACTGAGTATTTTGTCCAATACCTTACTGCGACCAAGTTCTTTGTTGTAAATCAGTACATTATTGAACCCTTGTGATATTTTTAATTCAGGAGAAAAAATAAAGTAAGGGAAGAAAAATTGTATGCCCGCACCGTATTCAAACTGAAAATCGGTGGGAGAAATACTGACCAAACCAGCCGCTTGACGCGAACGCGAATCACTGGCCACATCAAAAGTGTATTTTACGCCGCTAATAACAAAGAGGCGAAAATCGTGGTAAGGCGCTGATTTGTACCGCACTTGGAAAGGCATTTCTACCAATACCGACGAAATTTTGTTGTTCACAAATTTCGACAGGTTGGCAGCGCGGGTATAACGCAAGTTGCGTTCGGCAAAAGATAAGGTAGGCAAAAAGCGGATATCGAAGTAATCGCCGATACGCAAATTGGACACAATACCAATATTAAAACCGGGTCCTCCTACCGATTCCACCCGCGCAAACGAGTCGCTACGGATAAAATCTTTGGATTTAAAAACGCGGTAATCGCCTTGGTTATAGCCCAAAGTGATGCCAAAATAGTACTGTTTTGCCTGAAAATCATGGAAATTAAAATTACCTTGATTAAATTGGGCTTGTACAGCGGTTTGGGACAACAGTGCCATTGCAAAAAGCAAAAAGCAGTTGTTTATTTTTTTATTGCGGAGTAAATAGAACATATTCCAAGTGTGAGTCGCTCGCATTGCGCTTGGTGAAAACCAGTTTTTGATAAAATAGAAATAAAGTCGTCGCCTTCGGGAAATACCTGCACACTTTCGAAGAGGTAAGTATAGGCCCGAACATCGCGACTGGTTAAACGTCCAATCAAGGGTAAAACGTATCTGAAATACGCATTATATAGTTGTTTGAACGGAAAAACATTAGGTTTGGAGAATTCTAGGATGACAACCCGGCCATTTGGGCGCAGTACACGTGCCATTTCGGAGAGTCCTTTTTCCAAGTTTTCAAAATTACGCACCCCAAAAGCAACGGTCACGGCATCAAAGGATTGATCGGCAAAACGCAGATTTTCGCTATCGCCTGTTTCCAAATCAATCACTCCGTTTAAGTTTTGGTTTTTAATTTTTACGCGACCAAAATCCAACATTTGGTTAGCGATATCAATACCAATAATATGCTTGGGTTGTAGCATTTTTGCGGCCATAATGGCTACATCGGCGGTGCCTGTGGCTACATCCAGCATTTCTTGTGGTTGATCGGCTTTGAGGTAGCCCAAGGCTTTTTTGCGCCACGAAACATCAATACCCAACGATAGCACGCGATTGAGCAGATCGTATTTAGGGGCAATTTTGTCGAACATTTGTTCTACTTGCGCCTTTTTGCCCGCGGCGGAATCGTTGTATGGTGTTACTGACATGCTAATGTTATTAATTTGTAACTTAAATTTCTACATTTTCAACTATTTCCAATCCATATCCAATCAAGCCCATTCTTCGGCGTGGGTGGTTGGTCAATAATTTAATTTTGGAAATACCTAAATCGCGAAGGATTTGTGCGCCTACTCCAAAATCTTTTTTACCCATGGGCGAATTGAGGTCGAATTTATCCAAAGCATCCTGTTCGCGAAGGTTTTTGTAATGATTAATTTTGGCCAAAAGCGTATTACTTTTATCATTTTGGCGCAAATAAACAAACGCACCTTTGCCTGCTTCTTGTATCATTTGCAACGATTTGGCAATCTGTGTATTGTAATCGGCCAATAATGTACCCAAGATATCACCTGTTTCAGAAGAGGAGTGTACACGCACCAAAACGGGTTCGTCTTTGGCCCATTCGCCTTTTTTCAAGACCAAATGATTATCACCTGACGTAGAATCGACAAAAGCAGTTGCCTCAAATTCGCCAAAAACGGTTTGCATCAAAGTGGAGCACTCGCGGCGTACCATACGTTCGGTGCGCATGCGGTAGGCCACCAAGTCATCAATTGAAATGATTTTTACTTGGTGTTCTTTTGCTATTTCTAGCAAATCTGGCAGTCGCGCCATGGTACCATCTGCATTGAGTATTTCGACCAGTACACCCATTGGGTACAGGCCTGCTAAACGCGCTAAGTCCACTGCGGCTTCGGTATGTCCAGTACGACGCAGTACACCTCCGTTTTTGGCGCGTAGCGGAAAAATATGCCCTGGACGTGCAAAATCGGCTGGGATTGCGGCTGAATTGGTGAGCCACTTGATACCTGTGGAGCGGTCGTAAGCACTGATGCCTGTGCTACATCCGTGTCCAATGAGATCGATAGAAACTGTAAATGCGGTTTCGTGCAGCGCAGTATTGGAATTGACCATCAGCGGTAATCCCATTTCTTCTGCGCGGCGCTCTTCCATGGGCGTGCAGATAAGACCGCGCCCGTGTGTGGCCATAAAATTGATGGTTTCGGGGGTAATTGTTTCTGCCGCGCAAATAAAATCACCTTCGTTTTCGCGGTCTTCATCATCCACCACAATTATTACTTTTCCCTGACGTAAATCGGCTAAAGCCTCTTCTATAGTATTTAGTTGAATATCTGACATTTTTGTGTTATTCGAAAAAGGAGCACAAAGGTAACAAGAATAATAGGCATTGGGTTGGCACAATCGCGTATTATTCGTATTTTAGTACTTATTTCATCGTACCTTAGAAAAAAAGGCGGAAGAATGGTATCAGAGCATGTACCTTTGCACCCTTTAAATTAAGCCGCAAGGATTAAATTATCATTCTAAGTAACTTGCGGAACAATACTACACATGAATACCATAGGAATACTAGGAGCAGGCGCCATGGGTGGCGGTATTGCTCAAGTTGCAGCCGCCGCAGGCCATAATGTTATCGTTTGCGACCAACTTTCGTATGCTGCCAACAAATGTGCGAAAAATATTCAAGCATCACTCAAGCATTTGGTGGACAAAGGCAAAATGACCGACGCAGATGCTTATGCCCTCAATAGTAGAATTAAATTTACCGACCACATGAGCGATTTTGAGCCTTGTGCTATGGTGGTGGAGGCGATTGTTGAGGATATTGAAGCCAAGCAAATTGCTTTTAAAAGTGTAGAAGCCATGATTGCCACCGATGCGATTTTGGCTAGCAATACCAGTTCTTTATCTATTTCGGCAATGGGTGCCCATCTTCAGCACCCCGAGCGGATTATTGGTGTACACTTTTTCAATCCCGCCACTTTGATGCGTTTGGTGGAAATTATTCCGGCTTTGCAAACCAATCAAGTAACGATTGATCGGGCAAAAGCATTTGTGGATAGTTGGGGAAAAACAACGGTGATCGCAAAAGATACACCTGGCTTTATTGTAAACCGCGTAGCACGCCCCTATTACGGGGAAGCGTTGCGCATAATGGAAGAAGGTATCGCCGATATTGAAACCATCGACTGGGCCATGCACGAATTGGGTGGTTTTAAAATGGGCCCCTTTGAACTCATGGATTTTATTGGCAACGATATTAATTATACCGTTACGGCTACCGTTTTTGAATCGTTCTATTTTGATCCGCGTTACAAACCGTCTTTTACCCAAAAGCGATTAAAAGATGCGCATTATTGGGGTCGTAAATCCGGCAGGGGTTTTTACGATTACCGAGAAGGCGCACCAGCGCGGAAAACACCGAATAAAGACCAGAAATTAGGCGAATATATCCTAAACCGAATTTTGGTGATGCTGATCAATGAAGCCGCAGAGGCATGCTATCTCCGCATAGCTTCGCGCGATGATATTGAATTAGCAATGACTCAAGGTGTTAATTATCCTAAGGGACTGCTCTATTGGGCCGATACGATCGGGATTGAAAAAGTGGTGGGTATGCTGGATATGTTGTATGTAGAATATTTGGAAGATCGGTATCGCTGTTGTCCGTTGTTGCGAAAAATGGCGCGGGAAAAGAAGACCTTTTTCTAATGCAGGTAAAACAAGTAGGCAAAAAAGACTTCGGCTGACGAAAAGACCTAACACCCCAAAAACAAAGAAATTTATTCAATCAAAAAAATAATGGTAAATTTTACCCGTGAAATATTGTCCAATGGCCTCAAAGTACTCGTACATGAGGATTTTTCTACGCCATTGGCTGCAGTGAATGTGGCGTTTGATGTGGGTAGCCGCGACGAAAATCCTGAAAAAACGGGGTTTGCGCACTTGTTTGAGCATTTAATGTTTGCTGGCAGTAAAAATGTAAAGGATTTTGATGAACCACTCCAAAGTGCAGGTGGCGATAATAATGCTTATACGACTAACGATTATACGACTTTTTACGAATCCATTCCAGCACAAAATATT
>JAAFHO010000441.1 GCA_013297575.1 Chitinophagales bacterium | reverse complement strand
TTTGATATACTATCTTATAGCAATATATGGTGGGAAGAAATAGATTACGAAATAAGTTGTACTGGCTATAGGGCAGGTCTCGAATTGGACCCACCACATAATAATAGAGATATTGCATATAGAATAACGCCAAGATTTAATAGTTTCATCAGAGCATTATCTGAAAAGATACTTAGTTTAGGTGGTATATTCGATGTCTATAATGAATCGCATAGAGACTCAGTGACAAAAGAAGGTATATTATTAGATGGAAAAATAATATACCAAGAAGATATTGATAATGGACTAATTGAACTCCCGCCACCTCGCAAGGAAGATGAGTAAGTATTATATTGGACTACTCAATCCGATTGGATGTCAACTCTAATTAAGTAGTATATTAAAAAGAAAAGAGCCTTCCTCTGCAGTTTCCCATATGGATTTTGAGTCTGGATTGCAAGCCCTGAAGGGGCGCATCATTTAACACAGGGCATCGCCCTGTGAGTGGAGCAACGTACAACCAATCTACTACTTATTCAACCCCAAACCCTCATCATCCACAAGTTTCCCATTAATTACCCGGACAATCCGCGCTGGAAAATGTTGTAAAATACGGTAATCATGGGTAGCGCAAATCACTGCGGAATTATGATCTTTGGCCAATCGGCGCAATAAGGTAAGAATATCGTCGCTCGTTTCAGGATCAAGGTTACCCGTTGGTTCGTCGGCAATAATCAAGGCCGGCTGATTGAGCAACGCACGAGCAATCACAACACGTTGTTGCTCTCCGCCCGACAGTTCAAAAGGCATAGCGTTCCATTTATGAGAAAGATCAACTTCTTCGAGTACTTTTTGGGCGCGTTGCGCCATCTCTACCTTATTTGTCCATCCGGTAGCCTCTAACACAAACAGTAAGTTTTGACCAACGGAACGATCGGTCAACAAATTAAAATCCTGAAAAACAATACCTAATTTACGGCGGAGTTCAGGTATAGTATTGCGATTAAGCGTCCGCAGATCGAAACCTGCTACTATACCTGAACCCGTCGTTTGGGTAAGCGCGCCGTAAAGTGTTTTGAGCAAACTACTTTTGCCACTCCCCGTTTTACCTATCAAATAAACAAACTCGCCTTCCTTCACGTCCAAACTGACTTGAGGGAGCACAATTTTACCATCTTGTTGGCTAATATCGGCGTTAACGAGTTTGACTATGCTCATAATTATGCTTCTGTTTCGTCGGTATCGTCGCTAGTCGTCGTCGCATCATCAGATACATCAACATCATCCTCAATGATGATCGCATCTTGAATAAATGATGTACTTTCGATAGCACCTTCTTCGCCTTCTAAAGCCGCAACAATAGCCGCTTCTGGCTCGCTGGCCACAACCGTTACATCTGCAATGGCATCTTTATCGTCCAAACGGATGATTTTTACGCCCTGTGTAGCACGACCCATGACGCGTAATTCATCTGCAGCAGTACGAATCACTACCCCAGATTCCGTGGTGATCATCAAATCATCCGCATCTGTTACCGATTTGATGGCAACCAATTTACCCGTTTTTTCGGTTACTTGCATGGTTTTTACCCCTTGTCCACCGCGACTTTGTACGCGATAATCTTCAATGGAGGTTCTTTTGCCCATACCTTTTTCCGAAATCACCAGTACGCTGGCGTTTGGATCACTTGGGTCGATACATACCATACCGATCACGCGATCTTCACCATTTACCGTAATACCACGAACACCCGCAGCAGTACGACCCATTGGGCGCACATCTTGCTCATTAAAGCGGATCGCACGGCCACTGCGTACAGCGAGGATAATTTCATTACTGCCATTGGTCAATTTTGCCTCAATCAATGCATCGCCTTCGTTAATGGTAATGGCATTAATACCGCCTTGACGCGGGCGAGAATAATCTTCCAACAAGGTCTTTTTGATCTGACCGCGTTTTGTACAGAATATGATATAATTATTCTTTATAAACTCCTCATCGTCTAGTTTTTTGACAATGATATAAGCGCGTATTTTATCCTCTTTTGGAATATTCAACAAATTTTGGATCACGCGACCAGTTGTACCTTTGGCACCTTCTGGAATTTCGTACGCCTTGAGCCAAAAACAGCGTCCACTTTCCGTAAATAACAAGATCGAATTGTGGTTGGTTGCCGTAAACATGTGCTCCACAAAATCTTCATCGCGGGTACGCACGCCTTTTGCGCCACGACCGCCACGACCTTGCGAACGATATTCCGTAATTGGAGTACGTTTGATGTATCCGGCATGACTGATGGTAATCACCACTTCTTCATCCTCGATCAAATCTTCAATACTGATATCGCCTTCATTTACCTCGATAGAAGTACGACGTGCGTCACCATAACGGGCAACAATATCGGTCAATTCTCCTTTAATGATATCGCGTTGTAGGCGTTCATCTGCTAAAATTGCCTTTAATTCAGCAATTTTTTTCATCAACTCGTCGTATTCAGCGCGTACTTTATCGCGCTCAAGTCCGGTAAGTTGTTGCAAACGCATGGCCAAAATGGCTTTGGCTTGTAATTCGCTCAATCCAAATTTGGACATCAATCCCTCGCGTGCTTCTTCTGCATCCTTCGATCCACGGATCAATTTAATCACCTCGTCCAAATGATCCAAAGCGATCAATAAACCTTCCAGAATATGGGCGCGTTCTTCGGCTTTCTTGAGTTCAAATTTAGTACGGCGAATAACTACCTCAATACGGAATTTGATGAACTCCTGAATAAGATCGAGCAGATTCAACGTTCGTGGGCGACCATTTACCAAGGCGATATTATTAATACCGTAACTGGTTTGCAAAGGCGTAAGTTTGAACAATTGGCTCAAAATTACATTTGCCGCTGCATCACGCCGTATTTCAATGACCATACGAACCCCCTCGCGGTTGGATTCGTCCCGAACATCGGAAACACCAAGTATTTTTTTATCATTAACCAATTCCGCAATTTTTGCAATCAAAACGGCCTTATTGATTTGATAAGGAATTTCGGTCACAATGATCGATTCGCGGCCATTGGTTTCTGTTTCAATCTCTGTTTTGGAACGCACCACTACCCTACCGCGACCGGTACGAAAACCTTCTTTTACACCCGTGAGCCCGTAAATAATACCGCCTGTTGGGAAGTCGGGCGCAAGTACGTACTCCATGAGGTCTTCAACCGTCAATTCCGGATTATCTACCAATGCAATCGTGGCATTACAGATTTCCGTCAAATTGTGCGGCATCATATTCGTAGCCATACCTACTGCAATACCAGATGCGCCATTCACCAGTAAATTAGGGAATTTAGCAGGCATAACGGTCGGTTCTTCCAGCGAATCATCAAAATTCAGTTGAAAATCGACGGTATCTTTATCGATATCGCCTAGCATTTCATCCGCAATACGGCGCAAACGAGCCTCTGTATAACGCATCGCTGCTGGGCTATCGCCGTCCATAGATCCGAAGTTACCTTGTCCATCCACCAAAGGATAGCGCAAACTCCAGTCTTGGGCCAAACGCACCATAGCATCATATACCGAACTATCACCATGTGGGTGATATTTACCCAATACCTCACCCACAATACGGGCAGATTTTTTATAAGTTTTATTGTAACCCAAACCGAGATCCGTCATACCATACAACACACGGCGGTGAACGGGTTTGAGGCCATCGCGTACGTCCGGCAGAGCACGCGATACGATAACTGACATGGAGTAGTCAATATAGGCTACCTTCAGTTCTTCTTCAATATTGATCGGGATAATCCGAGTTTCCTGCATACCTTAACTAATTCAATTCTTTGTTTTGTTAAAAACGAGCGCGAAGGTACATAGAAACTGGGTTTGATCCTAGTAATTTGTTAGATATAAAGAGAAAAACAGAAAAAAAACCTTTGCTTCAAGGTACTTTTGTGGCAAAAACATGGGCAAATACGAAATACCTACTTTGCCCATCATAAATAGTAAACGTATTAGACTTATGGCTGCTACACCACCTTTTACGCACTCCGCTGTGCACCGTTAAATATTTGGCAAAAATAAATGATAATCTCCGTACCAACATTCAAAAATACGCACTCAGCGCGTCCATAAAAAACGGTGGTGCGACCACTACTTTTTTCAACTTTGCATCAAAAAAACACAGTTTTACCCGAGCACCCGCGCAAAGTTTTTTATTTGGGGTAAATATTTCCGTATGGAACACAATATACTCGTCGGGCTTACGCCTTATTTCGGTATGGATCGACAACACATCATCGTAATAGGCAGGACGTATAAACCGTGTTTCAAGACTCATCACAGGCAACCAAATACCATATACATCTTCTATATCCTTATAACTAATACCTAAGGAGCGGATGGTCTCTACCCGCCCCAATTCAAAATATGCGGCGTAATTGCCGTGGTATAAATAACCCATTTTATCGGTTTCGCTGTAACGAACCCTTTGTTGCGTATCGTGACTATACATTGTTTTTTTATAAAATTTCGCGAATCACCCGACCACTCACATCCGTCAAACGAAATGGTCGCCCTTGAAATGGGTAGGTAAATTTTTCGTGGTCGAAGCCCAATTGGTTCAAAATAGTGGCTTGAACATCAAAAACACTGGTTTTCCCCTTTACCACGTTATACCCCATTATCCCTTGAGATTCACCGTCAGCGACCTCGATCGCCAGCACCTGACAAATCACGCCCCCCAAGGCACCACCCTGACCGTCCCCAACGGCGTAGACACCAACACCATACAACTTTTCCCCGACAACCCCCTGCCGCGCATCCTATTCATCGGCACCATGAGCTACTACCCCAATATCGACGGAGCCACCTACTTCGCCGAAGAAATCCTCCCCCTAATCTGGGAAAAAGATCCAACCATCGAATTCTGGATCGCCGGAGCCCAACCGCCCCAAACCATCACCGATCTTGCCGCCCACCCCAAAATCAAAGTGATCGCCAACCCCGAAGACATGACCGCCGTCGCCCGCCAATGCTGCATGACCGT
>JAAFHO010000440.1 GCA_013297575.1 Chitinophagales bacterium | reverse complement strand
CGCTCTTCCGATCTCCTGTTGGTTATGATTTTGACCTGCATATCTTAGTGGATACCATGGACACCATCATCAATCCAGGAGCGAGCAATTGGGTGGTATGGCATACAAATAGTACGTATTATTTGTTAAAAAAACAGATGCTCGTCCCCTTATCTTTGGGTTCGATACGATTAACCCATTCAACCAGCCCCTGATGAACATTAAAGAATATTTACAATCGACCCAGGATTATTTCTGGCAATGGGAGGATAATTTTGAAGTGGCTGTCATTGTCAATGGCAACACTATCGCCTATCGTCCGCAGATATTGGAAGCACTAGAAGCCCTTGCGCCGCTGGGACTGCCGCGTTTTGGATCGCTGTTATTGGCTTTTGTTGCAACAAATCCCAATGCAGATGATTCATTATCAGATATTGCTCAAATAATTACTACTGCCACAGATCACAAGGACAATACGTTTGAACCATTTCATATTGCTTTTTTGAAGCAGTTGGCTTTATTGCCGCCAGAGTTTAAAACAGGAAAAAAACGGTTGGCACTGTTTCAGTATATATTTAAAAATAGCCATAATCACCTTTCCTTAAAAGACTCCGCTAGCATTGTTGAAGAATATAGAAGGTTTGGTTTTAAGGAAAATGTAGATCAACGCCAAGCATTTAACACGTCGTTTTTTTATATAGATTGTAGGCCGCTTGCCATATTGCATTTGATTTACAAGGAAGGTTTTCCTATCGACAAATTGCTGCAAGATCTCCCCGAAATTCCGGAAGAAGTACTGCCAATTTCTGAAAAAATTGAGGAAGAAAAAAGGACGCTAGATTTTGTAGATACCTTGATCCAAGAACCTAAAACCTTCTCGGTTGGGGCATTGATTAGACAAATTTGGTCGGGTTTGAACATCCCTTTTCACCATGCCGTTCCAAGCCCGCAGCCGATGGGTGGGGTATCGGATTTGACCAATAAAGGCAATTTTGACCGCCTGTTGATCACTGAGTTTGCCAATGATGACCTCATTTTTTTGTCGCGTTTGGCCAATAACGAAGCGTTATATTACAACCGTGAAATACCGCCGGAGTCCAATAAACCACAACGGATTATCCTCGTAGATGTGTCGATCAAAACTTGGGGTACGCCGCGAACAGTCGCGTACGCGCTTATGTTGGCCATCGCGCGCCACCCCAAAACGGATATCGAATGTACCGCTTATGCCGTAGGGCAAACCTTTCGGCCTATTGGATTGGGATCTGTCACCGAAATCATTGATGGACTGCAGATCGTAGAGGCTTGCTTACACCCGGAAGAAGGTTTGCAATTGTTTATAAAATCCTTTGCCGATCAAAAAAATATTGAGGTGTTTTTTATCTCCAATAAAGATACCATGCAATTAGATGCCATGCAAAAGTGCATGAGTGAAAATAGGGCTTTTTTTGATTATTGGCTACAAACAGATGCCGAAGGCCGTATAACAGTGTTCAAAAAACAGTCCAATGGCCAAAAACACGTGCAGGAATTTGTATTGCCCTTAGAGAGGTTATGGGCGAAAAAGCCGATAAAAGTGCCTAGAACTAAGGTATCATTGACGAATTTCGTCCCAAATGAGCCGCAGCAACTTCAGCAATCTTTTCCAATTTTGTTTCCGACTCCTTACAAAAGCAATGCCTTTTTCCCATTAGCCGATGGTACTGTCTTTCTAGCACCGGGTACAAAGCACTTGTTTTCACAGGATGGAAACCAACCTCATCATTTAAAAAAAGGATGGAAGTTTTTGTACCATATTCCATCTGTTGCTTTTGAATTGGGGCAGTTGTCTAGCGGCGAAAATATCTTGCTTTTGTTTAGTCGAAAACATAAAACGATCACTTTGTTGAACATAAATACGGGTTTAGAGCAAGGTATTACATTTCCAGAATGGAGAGACAATACTAATTTTTTGTTTTTTGGGGATCAATTTCATCTTTATATTAGAAACAAAATATACAGTATTTCGGTACAACCCAAACTTACGATATTTATCAATAATACAGTATCTATCGAAACATTTTTGGAGGCTGACAAACAAAAAAAAGAAGTGTTATTAAAGTATAAATATTACGGCTACATGTCTTATAGTCTTTTGCAAAAGATAAAATTTGTCGGAGTGACATCGAATAAAAGGCTGGTTTGTAATCACCACGAATTGGTATTGACAGCCCGCAACGAAATCATGTTGATGAAGCAGCAAGATACAAGTAAGATCGCTGTATTTGCAAAAAAGAAACAAGACTTCTATCTGTTCAGCAACGATTATTTTATAGAATTTAACCATGCCAGCATGCTTATTTTGCACAATAATACCAACCAAACCAAGGTTTTCATCCCCGCGGCTTTGGATATGCCTTTGGGTGTGGCAACAGCGTCGGTATTTGCAGGAAATACTTTTTATTACCTCAATGAAGGCTACCAACAAACCATTGATACCGTGGATTTTTGGCGACAATTTATCGTGCCTTTTGTGGAGGGTATTGTATCCACGCAATAATAAGGAATGAGAATTAAATAATCATGGAATTACAGGTAAAACCATTATCGCATAATAAATTCCCTTTACAGGGCATTTTGATCAAAGGATCATCCGCTTTGTATTGGTTGCAAGAAATACAACGAATGGGGCTTTCGCTCGATCAGGTACAGGTATTTCCGCTACCCGGCAAGGAACCCAACAGCGTTTGGGGGTGTCTTGTTACAACGCCTACAGAGCAAAAACGCTTGGATATAAGCCCACATGCTTATTGTCAATTGGCCTATCATTTGCTTTTTTTACCCGAACGCGCCGATATTTTCCCTGCCCTTTTACCAGAAGAACTAGGTCGGTTGTTTTTGCAGAAAAAACATATTTTTCACCCCGATTTCGGGTGGGTAGAATTATCGGAGCATTTGGATTGGAGTGCTTTAGTGCACCCATCACAGGCGTTGCCAACACAGGCCATCCGACCCAAATTAGCACCTTATATACCTACTGCCATCAGGGGATTTCAGGTGTATTCCGCTGGGACTCAGGAGGTGTTAAAAAACATGGAAAACAACCTTTTTCCCGAAAAAGCCGAATTGGACGACCAACCACTGACCTTAGCAGAAAAAGGTAAATTGTGGTTATTAAAACAACTATTCCAACCAAGAAATAGTGGATCTGGTGGCGGTGGCGGCGGATTTAGTGGTGGTGGCGGCGGATTTAGTGGAGGTGGCGGTGGATTTAGCGGTCTTGAAAAATTGTTCGGACTATTCTTTGGCATAGACGCTGCTTTTACCCAAAAACTCCGCGAAAGTATGGAAGAATTGGAAAAAAGGAATCAAAAACAGGTCGATCGTCTGTTAGATTTGTTTAAAAACGACCCTTTTGAGGCGTTGAAATACGCCATTCCACTGGATTCCGATGGTGTTACGCGCGGCACCTCCTCTGCTCCAATGGGATTTGGTTTGCAGTGGTTGAATTTTTCGCTCTTTGGCAATGGAAACCATACAGGTTTTGGCAATGCTGGCGGCAGCGCGCCCCTTTCTGCGGATAGTTTTGATCAATTACGAAAGCAATATATCCAAACTGCCGAAGATTTGATCAAAAAAAAGGAATACCTCAAAGCGGCTTTTATATATATGAAATTGCTAAAAGACTACTATTTAGCCGCACAAACATTGGAAAAAGGCAAACATTACGCCGAAGCAGCCGCCGTTTACCTCGATTTTCTTCAAAATAAATACAAAGCCGCCGAATGCTATGAAAAAGGCAATATGTTCAAAGAAGCCATTGCACTGTATATCGAACTAAATATGAACGAAAGAGCGGGCGATTTGTACCTGCGTATCCATAAAAAAGGGTATGCAATGAAGCAATATCAGATCGTTGTAGATCAGTATGTGCAAGCGCATCAATTTGTAAAGGCCGCTCTATTGTGCAAAACCAAAATGGGAAATTCCGACTCTTGCCAACATCTGTTATTGGAAGGTTGGCGGTTGAACCACGATGCCTTTAATTGCCTCAACAATTATTTTGCTAATATCCAAGACGTAAAAGTGTTGGGCGAACACATCCAAAATGTATATGCCAATGATGTAAACCTAAACAACCGCACTGCTTTTTTAAAGGTACTTCAGTATGAATTTGCAAAAGAAAACGCCACCGCAGAGGACATTAAAAAGATCGCTTATGAGATTATTGTGGCCGAAACACCCCGTAATCCCGCTATTTTGGGCGACTTAAAACAATTTAATCCAAAAGACAAACTATTGGTGAATGATACGATGCGGTACCCGCTTGCGACCAAGTCCAAGTGACTACTTAATGGATATTGTAGGGGCTGGACTAAGACCTAGCGGCATTATTTCCCCTTTCCCAACAAAAACACCAAAGGCACATCCAACCGCTTGCTCCATGATTTTTCGCTATGGTCATCGCCTGGGAAAAACCGTGTGAGCCAGTTTTTATCCGAATATCCGCGTTGAAGCATCACATCATCTACTTTTTTTTGAAGTGGTGGGTACATGGCATCCAAGGTACGGTCGCCGTAATCAAAATAGATTTTATGCTTTTTGGGATTAGGCAAATTGTTTTTTAGATAATTGGCAAAAGCCGCTGGGATAGGGTTGTCTTTCATTTCAAAAATACCCGGCCAATGCGTACTGAGGCAAGCCGCTCCGCCAAATACGCTGGGATACTCGCAGATCGCATACATCGAAATAAGACCGCCCATACTACTCCCCGCGATAAAGGTATTTTTTCGATCTCGGCGGGTAGCATAAGTCGCATCAATGCGTGGTTTTAGTTCGGTAACTATAAATTTCAGGTAATTATCCGACTGGATTTTGTAATCACCAAAAACAGAAACGCCATTGTTGCGTGCTGCGGCATAAATAGCATCTTTTTCTGCTTGCGTCAAGAATTCAAACGGCTTTTGCGGAAAATAATCTGCGTGGCGGCTCTTACCTGCATTCCAAATAGCCACCACGATACACTGTTTGATGCGTTTTTCGTCCATCAAAGTGGTGAGTGTTTCGT
>JAAFHO010000044.1:5855-16717 GCA_013297575.1 Chitinophagales bacterium | reverse complement strand
TCGTAGAATCCTGTAGTTTATAGGATACTGGAGCACAAAGGGGCTCATTTAGCAGGTTAATATTGGTGACCGTTTCGGGCCAGCCCACATTTTTAATAGTATCATTTGTAATGGCAAAAGGTTGATCTACCATAGATATTTGTAAAGGAGTAATTGTTACCTCGGCAGGTTCATTGCAGCACCCTGCCACTAAGCCATCTTTATCCATTTTAATAATTGCACCGTACGAAGTAGATGCTGCATCATTCCATATTTCGCCAGCCGCTATATAGCCACCATCCAGCGCAGGTGCAATTTCCAATAAAAAGGAATAAACAGGAGGGTCTTTATAATAATTGTACGCCCATTTTACAGTTCCATCATTATTTAATGCCACAACTAATCCATAAATATCGATCAAAAGAAATCCGTCAGAAGTCGGTATTGTTCTATAGAAAAAAGTACCCTGATTAAGAACCTTATACTGTTTGCTCCACTCTATTTCGCCATTGCTATTCATCAGTATTACTATACCCCTATAACCTTCCTCAAAAGTATTGGGATTGCTGCCTACATCATTTCCAGTACCAATAACCAATAGTTTTCCACCTCCAATATCAAGCATATCGTAGAATGAAATACCGTTTAAACCTGTTAAACTATACGCCTTTAGCCACTCGGGTTGTGTTCCATTATTGGGTGTTTTTACAATCCTAAATGACGTATTGCCAAAACTGGCAATACTATAGCAGTTATCATCTTTATCTAGCATACTTTTTGTAAAATCTAAAGAAGTGGTGGTGGGTTCAAAATACCTGTTATTGGTTGGCCCTGTGAGCCTTTGTCCATTGACATCGGTGCGGATACAATAATTATATTTTTGTACCTGTACGCCTGTCGCTTTTATTTTCATACCCGTCACCGTAAACCCATCATTGGTATTATTTTTTATAATCAGACCTTTCGCTTGAGTTTCGCTATTACTATCGAGGTAAGACGACCACATAATGCTACCGTCATTTTTATTTATTTTAGCAAAACCACTCCCAAAATTTTGTCCTCCAAATACTATTTTTGGCGTAGCAATACCCACTATTAAGTTACCATCTGGTGCTTCCCATATTTCATTAAACTCGATACCACCATTGGAGACATACTGTTTTGACCATAACAATTTGCCATTCGAGTTTAGTGCGGCTACAAATGCAATGGATTTGTATGTATTGTTGTTATATTGGTAACCCGTTACGTAAATATTAGTATCCTTACACTCTACCACACCGGTGCAGGTTATAGACAAATCAGGGTTGCCTCGGGTCAAACCTTGTTTAAAAGTAGATTGTGCGCCAGAGGGCATGGAATATAACCCCATACAAAGTATTGAAAAAAGCAAATAGATTTGTTTCATTTTTTTATACATTTAAACTTGAAAATGCAAATATATTGCACCAATATTGTAAAATCATCGGCAATGATTGAATGCTATTTAATAACGTGTGAATTACCTATTTTTAAGGACAAATACGCCATTCGACGATTACCTTAGGCGCCAAAATAACTCGTTTTTGAAACGACACAAAATGAAAAGCACGCCTAATATTGACAAATACTACCCTACCCAATGACTTTTATCATTACACGCTACAGCCCTGCTCCACACCTTTGTAGCGTAAAGGAATGATCGTAAGTATTTGGACACCACTACTTACAACAATTTATCATTACTAAAATAAATGAACCATGAAAAAAATACTAGTTCCCGTTGATTTTTCTGATGCCTCCATTGGAGCATTACAAGTGGCTGCACACTTGGCATTAAGTATTGGAGCGGAGATTTCTTTGCTGTATGTAAATGAGATGGTACTCTATGTACTACCCGTTTCGGAGTATGCCTACGGTGCCGCTGTAATTGATATGGATAATTACAACGAGCAAGCCTTGGATAAACTTCAAGAAATTAAATCTCGGTACTTCCACAAACCTGAATTTGATGGGTTACACGCCAAATCCATCGTAAAAGAAGGTAGTTTTGTTTCTATTGTAAAAGAAATGGTGGATGAAGAGGGCTATAATTTGATTGTGATGGGTACTTTGGGTGCCTCTGGTTGGAAAGAAGCATTTATAGGATCCAATACCGAACGTGTTATTCGACATGCCAGTTGCCCCGTTTGGGTGATCCCCGAAGGTATTGAAAAACTAAACCTCAAAAAGATATTGGTTGCCTCTACCTTGAAACCCAACCAACAAAACATGTTTACCACCGTAAAAGAACTACAGGAATGGTTTGATTTTGAGGTTGAAATCCTGTACATGAATAACCCATTGCACGCCATGACACCCGAAAGTATTGAGACCGAAAAAAATTATTTAATGCAACACGCTGGTTTAAAACATGTGAAACTGCATTCTATTGACCCAACCATTGATGAAGGGGTGTCTATACTGAATTATGCAAGGCAGACCAAAGCAAATCTTATCGTTATGGGCACACACCAACGTAAAGGACTATCGCACCTGATGTTTGGGAGTATTACCGAAGATGCCGCCAACCATACGCATATACCTGTTTTATCGGTACCCATTGATTAGGTGATTGCGTAATGGAATAAAAAGAAATACGTCTAATACGCTCATTACACCGAAAAAAACATAAATTTGCGTTCTTTTTTTACAATAATACAAATAATGGGTTGGGTTTTGTAAATGCTTGAACATCAATGGTTAATTAAGTTTCGGCGTGACTCAAAGTTTAATCTCGTCAGTTTAGCAATGGACCAACCACGAAGTGGTTAAACTTGAATAGCCCTGAATGAAATTCGGGGAATTAAAGAGGTATTTTAACAACCACGGAGTGGTTGAACTTCAACGTATTGTGCGCGTTTCATTAAGTTCAACTCTTCCAGAGTTGTTAAACGTACCCCCATGATGCCCGAATTTCATTCGGGGCTACTCAAGTTTGACCACTATCAGGGTCGGGATTCGCTTCATCTGTCGATATTAGACTCAATGCCACGCCGACACTCCATAACTACCTAAAAATCAACACCTTAACCTAATACATTATTCGCATAAACAATTGATATGCATAAAATTTTAGTCATTGAAGATGCCGACTTTGTCCGAGAAAATCTTTCGGAAATATTGTCTTTGAACGGCTATGACGTGATAGAGGCCGCAAACGGAAAAATTGGGGTAGAAAAGGCATTGGCTCATATCCCTGATTTGATTATTTGTGACGTAATGATGCCTGAATTAGACGGCTATGGGGTATTGCAAATTTTGGGCAATAACCAAAAAACAGCCGATATTCCATTCCTGTATTTAACGGCCAAAGCGGAAAAGGACGATTTTAGAAGGGGCATGTCTTTGGGGGCAGATGATTATATTTCAAAACCTTTTGATGCCGCACAATTACTGCAAACAATCGAACGAAGGCTTAAAAAAAGCGAGCGACTGCGGCAAGCCTCTGCGCCTAATGCAAAATTTGAGGGATTTGTGAATGAAGCCGCCGCGCTGGAATTATTGAATAATCTTTCTTTGAACCGCGAATTGCGGCATTACCAAAAAAAAGACCTGATTTTTGAGGAAGGCAAGTATCCAAAATTTTTATATTATCTCGAAAAAGGTGCGATCAAACTGTTCAAAACCAACGAAGATGGGCGTGAGTTTATCGTTCGTATCGTCGCGCCTGGCGAATTTTTAGGTTACCTGCCGATTATTAAAAATGATACTTATAGCGAAAGCGCAGTTATTTTGGAACCTTCCGATATTCGGCTCATTCCAATTGACGATTTCCTAAAATTAGTATTTGGGAATAAGGATGTAAATGCCCGATTTATTAAATTACTCGCCAACCATATCTCCGAACAAGAACAAATGCTCCTCAATTTGGCGTATAATTCGGTAAGAAAAAGAGTAGCCACGGCACTAATTGCTTTACAAGAACAGGGTAAAAGCGATATTCATTTGTTGCGCGACGACTTGGCTGCCGTAGTAGGTACGGCAAAAGAAACACTGGTGCGTACACTTTCCGATTTCAAATCCGAAGGGATGATTGATATCAAAGACGGACAGGTGATTATTCTGAAACCTGAAAAAATGAAGGACTTGCCGAATTAGGTAATACTTAGTATTGATAAACATTGCTATGACTGATGATTTTAATCATTCATAGCATTTTTTTGTGGTGGTATTTTTGCATAAACATTCAATATCTCTATGCAGCAGATATACACACGTCCGATAAACAACAACGTAGCGGCTAAGCAGCCTATTTGTTTCCATTGTCACGATACCTGTAACAATGACCATTTGTATTTGGAAGACAAATATTTTTGTTGTAATGGCTGTAAAATGGTATTTGAAATCCTGAATGCCAACAACCTTTGCACCTATTACACACTGGATCCTGATGCAGGAAAATCATTAAAAGATAAGAAAAGCATTCAAATATTTACTTATCTGGACGATCCCGAAGTACAAGAAAAACTACTTACTTTCCGTAGCGATTCGGTAGCGCAAATCGAGTTTTACATCCCTCAAATGCACTGTGTTTCCTGTATTTGGCTGTTGGAGCATTTGAGCAAATTGGATCAAGGTGTTACCCATGCACGGGTCAATTTTTATAAAAAAAAGGTACATATTCAATACGATCCGAGGCTTACTACCTTGAGTAAAATAGCCGCTATTTTGGCCGATATTGGATACAAACCAGAGATCAATCTGGCCGATATTGAAGACGTAAAACCCAGTTCAGTATCCAAAAAACTATCGCTCCAAATTGCCGTTGCAGGGTTTGCTGTGGGCAATATTATGCTCTTTAGTTTCCCCGAATATGTGGGTATGGATGCCGATCATTTTCGATTATATGCCAATGTATTTGGTTATTTGAGCCTTATTTTGGCGTTGCCCGTGTTGCTATTTAGTGCACGAGATTATTTTATTGCTGCTTACCAAGGCATATTACACCGCCGGCTGAATATCGAAATTCCGCTCTGTTTGGCTTTATTATCCTTGTTTTTGCGTAGTGTTTGGGAAATTACGACACATACTGGAGCAGGATATTTGGATTCTTTTGCCGGACTTACCTTTTTGTTGCTCATTGGTAAATGGTTTCAGCAAAAAACGTGGAACCAATTATCATTTGAACGCAATTACAAGTCTTATTTCCCGGTATCGGCACTCCGTAAAGAGGGTCAAACAGAAACCGCTGTTTCCATTAATAGACTTGTTCCTGGCGATATTATTGTCGTAAAAAGTCAAGAAATTATTCCGGCAGACGGCCTGCTACTCAAAGGATCAGCACTGATTGATTATAGTTTTATCACTGGCGAATCGGTGCCTGTTTTGGTCAATAGCGGCGAGCGTATTTTTGCAGGAGGCAAACAAATGGGTGCGAGTATCGAACTTTCGCTTACGCATCCTGCATCGCAAAGCCATTTGACCCAGTTATGGAACAACGAAGCATTTAAACGCACCGATACACCCAATGGATCAGTGCGTTCATTGGCCGATCAGGCCGGTTGGTTCTTCTCTTGGGTCATCTTATTGGTGGGCGGGAGCGCATTGGGTTACTGGTGGCTGGTGCGCGGTGATGTACCTACTGCAATCAATGCGTTTACGGCGGTGATGATCGTTGCGTGTCCGTGTACCATTGCGTTGTCTATCCCATTTACAATGGGCAATATTTTGCGCATACTTGGGCGGCACCGCTTTTATTTAAAAAACAACGAAGCGGTGGAAGCATTATCTGCTTTTGACGCGGTGGCTTTTGACAAAACTGGTACAATTTCGAGCCTTAGCCAAGAGCATATTGATTTTATTGGTCTGGAATTGGACCAAACGGCTAAAACATTGATCAAATCATTGACCTACCATTCGACACATCCATTGAGCCGTAAAATATGCGCTAACATACCTGATATTAAAGTCGCGGCGGTGGATCAATTTGAAGAAATACCGGGTTATGGCATTTCGGGTGTTGTGCTGAATCATCGTGTAAAAGTGGGTTCAGCCAGTTTTGTGGGTGTAAAAAACCATCAAAAAAGTGGTGTTTTTGTCGCCATTGATGATTTGATACTGGGCTATTTTGATATAAAAAACCAATATCGGTATGGGTTACAATCGGTATTGGAATTTTTTAGAAAAACACAAAAGGTGCAAAAAGTAACCACTCCAATATACCTGCTCTCTGGCGATCAAGACCAAGAAATGGTGGCATTGTTGCCATTTTTCCCGGATAAAAACACGATGCACTTTCAACTTAATCCGCAGGAAAAACTAGATTTTATCAAAAATTTACAAGAAAAAGGGCAAAATATCCTTTTCCTTGGCGATGGTTTGAATGATGCAGGGGCACTACGCCAAAGCAATATGGGCATCGTAGTATCGGAAAACACCAACAATTTCACCCCAGCCAGCGATGCGATTTTGGATGCGCGGTCTTTTGAGCAATTACCTCAATTTATCCAACTGGCCAAGTCAGGCGTTACCATTGTTCAGTACTCGTATGGTGTTGCGGTGCTGTACAATATTATTGGTTTGAGTTATGCCGTTGGTGGCCACCTCTCCCCGTTGGTTGCGGCTATTTTAATGCCGATC
Organism: Chitinophagales bacterium; assembly: GCA_013297575.1. Lineage (GTDB taxonomy): Bacteria > Bacteroidota > Bacteroidia > Chitinophagales > Saprospiraceae > M3007. Next base: position 10,138 of record JAAFHO010000044.1, on the reverse strand, counting down.
AGTTCTGTTTCCATCGTTCTTTTTGGAGTGGGAATGGGTAATTTGAAAGCAAAAAGATTAAAGTTATGATACAATCTACATTTGAAACCTTATTTCAACATGCCCCCAACGGCATTATATTGACCGACGATAAAGGGCTAATACTTAGAACCAATCTGTCGTTGGAAGTATTATTCGGTTATAACACAGGCGGATTGATAGGCAACAATATTGAGTCCCTTATTCCACCTCGTTTTGCCCCTGAAAATGATATAATTAAAGGCATATCTCCTGCGTCAACACATGCGGCATTAGGATCATTAGAACTTACTGGATTTAAAAAAGACGGTACGGAGATAGCTGTAGAAATTAGTCTGAGTCCATTCGAAACCCCAGAAGGGGTGTTTGTGATCGCATTTGTCCTGGACAATACGTTCCGTAAAAACTACGAATATTCCATATTGCAGCAAAAACAAGCCTTATCTACCCTGAGTTTGGAGTTAAAAAATGCCAATACTGATTTGGAAAGTAATGTAAAGGCTCGGACATTGGAATTGGAACAAACAAAAATTGAATTGCTCGACGCGCTTTCGAAAGAAACCGCATTGGATAACCTAAAAAAGCGTTTTATCAATGTCACTTCGCACGAATTTAGGACACCACTGACGACCGTTTTGTCCTCCGGTTCGTTGATTGAGCAGTACGCCGAACGCCAAGATTTTAATAAAATAAAAAAACACACCGCACGGATAAAAGAAGCCGTGAATGAACTAAGTAATATCCTCAACGAGTTTTTATCGCTGGAACAACTCGAAGACGGGCTAGTTACGGTCAAAACGGAAGTTGTTGATGTGACATCTTGTATTGCCGAATTGACCCAATCTATGCAATACCTCTTGAAAAAAGGCCAGGTTTTTGAATTGGTACATGAAGGCCAAAGCACCGTTCATTTAGATCGCAAACTGGTACAATCTATCTTACGGCATTTAATCTCGAACGCGATTAAATACGCCCCAGAAAACAGTACAATTACGATAAAAAGTATTGCATCCGATAAAGATATTTTCTTAGATGTACAAGACAAAGGCATAGGGATACCGCTGGACGAGCAGCAGCATTTATTCGATCGTTTTTTTAGGGCCAGCAATGTGGTGAATAGTACACAAGGCACCGGATTGGGGCTTTATATCGTTCAAAAATACGTCGAATTACTAAATGGCAAGGTAGGTTTTGAAAGCATGGAAGGCATGGGCAGTTCTTTTTGGGTGGACTTACCATTGAAAGTGTAACGATCAATCCTGCTCCCTGTAATCCAAAGGATCAACGATGGGTTGTTGATAAACCTCTTGTGAGAATGCTTTTTCTGTTTGTTCATCTAATGTAAGGTGATCGGACACCGTTGTTTCGAGCCAAATGTTGCCCGATTTTCGGAATATCTGCACGTGAAGGCCAGAGATTTCCTCCACCATCTTTTCTACTTCAAAAGTTTTCATGTGCGGCTCAATAGCCAACAAACATTCTCCTTTGAAGCCTGCCAGATCGCCCAAGAGTTTGCTGCGATCCGTGATCATAAATTTAGCATTATTAGTCCCACCATCTTTGTGTGTTTTGGTAAAAAATACAATTTTCAGGAAAGGGAAACTGGCATTAAAGGCATCTTGTGTGTCTGCAACAGAGTGCGATTTTAGAATGGATAATTGCATAGCATATTTATTTTTATAGGACAAAGATGGGTCAATTAGATATTTTATCCGATTAATCAAGATCAACGATGGGGATGATTTCTGTCATTAGCCACCATGACCATTTACACTGACATTTGCACCGGGTTCAACAATGGGCCATACGGAATTATGAAGATCATGTTATTTCTAATCATAGTAAGCCTTCTTTTAGCCTTAGGCTTTTTAGTGGCATTTATCCTTGCCACCAAGGATGGTCAATTTGAAGACGAATACACACCTTCTGTTCGGATGCTATTTGATGACGAATTAGAAGCCAACAAAACCGAAACAACAACGAAAAGTGATACATAGGAACGATGAATAATGTTCCTTAACAAAAATCAACAATTTAACGTGTATGGAAAAATTTAATTACGACAACAAAATTACCCGAGCATTTGGCGTTGCTGCATTCGTTTGGGGAATGGTTGGGATGCTTGTAGGTCTGATCCTTGCTTTCCAACTTATTTATCCCAATCTGAATTTTGGCCCTTGGCTTACATTTGGTCGTTTAAGGCCATTGCATACTAATGCTGTGATATTTGCCTTTGTGGGCAATGGCATATTCATGGGTGTGTACTATTCACTCCAACGGCTGCTGAAAGCCCGTATATGGAGCGACAAACTATCTTGGATTCATTTTTATGGTTGGCAAATTATTATTTTATGCGCAGCCTATACCCTCCCGATGGGTATGACAACGAGTTCGGAATACGCTGAATTAATATGGCCCATAGATTTGTTAATTACGCTAGTATGGGTAGTATTTGGGATCAATATGTTTGGTACCATCCTCACGCGGCGCGAGCATCATCTGTATGTTGCGATCTGGTTTTATATTGCCACTTGGGTTACGGTAGCGGTATTGCACATTGTACGCAGCCTTGAGATACCTGTTTCATTTACAGAGAGTTATCCTGTTTTTACGGGCGTGCAAGATGCGTTGGTACAATGGTGGTATGGTCATAATGCGGTAGCGTTTTTCCTGACCACACCGTATTTGGGTATGATGTATTACTTTTTGCCCAAAGCGGCCAATCGGCCAGTGTTCTCGTATAAACTATCCATTATCCACTTTTGGGCATTGATATTTATCTATATTTGGGCGGGTCCGCACCATTTATTATATACTTCATTACCCGATTGGGTACAATCATTGGGAACGGTATTTTCCATTATGTTGCTGGCACCATCGTGGGGCGGTATGCTCAATGGCTTGCTTACGCTCCGCGGTGCATGGGACAGGGTACAACAAGATCCTGTACTGAAATTTATGGTAGTGGCCGTCACGGCTTACGGTATGGCTACTTTTGAAGGCCCTATGTTGTCGATTAAATCGGTAAATGCCATTAGCCACTTTACGGATTGGACGATTGCGCACGTACACGTAGGCGCATTGGGCTGGAATGGTTTCCTCACCTTTGGCGTACTGTATTGGTTATGGCCACGGATGTACCGCACACAATTATACTCTGTAAAACTGGCCAATGCCCACTTCTGGGTAGGTACAATTGGTATATTGGTCTATGCCGTACCGCTGTATTGGGCAGGATGGACACAAGCCTTGATGTGGAAAGAATTTACACCAGAAGGCACGCTTGCATGGGGTAATTTTTTGGATACCGTAAAACAAATACTCCCGATGTATGCCATGCGTACGGTAGGCGGAAGTCTATATTTTATTGGGACAATCATTGGGGTGTACAACTTGGTTAAAACCGCACAACAAGGTAGTTTCTTAGCCGATGAAGCGGCAGAAGCACCAGCAAGAATCAGCAAAAACACACCTTTAGTGGCTGGCGAGCATTGGCACAGGTGGATCGAAAGCCGACCATTACAAATGTTACTTTGGAGTACTATACTCATAGCCATTGGTGGTATTATCCAAATTGTGCCCATGGTATTTATTGAAAGCCAAATTCCTAAAATATCGACGGTTAAACCTTATACACCACTTGAACTAACAGGGCGCAGCATTTATATCCAAGAAGGTTGCGTGGGTTGTCACTCTCAACAAATCAGGCCGTTCCGCGATGAAACGGAGCGTTATGGTGAGTATTCAAAATCGGGGGAATATATTTACGATCGCCCATTCCTTTGGGGCAGTAAACGCACAGGCCCTGATCTATGGCGCGAAGGCGCGAAATATCCCGATAGTTGGCACTACAACCACATGATCGAGCCCACTTCCATGTCACCGGGATCTATCATGCCTGCTTACCCGCATTTATCCGAACAAGTCATTATTTGGGGCGATATACCTTCAAAAATTAAGGTACTCCAGCAACTTGGCACGCCTTATCCAAAAGGTTTTGACCGCGAGGCTATTGCGGATGCTCAAAACCAAGCGCGGGGTATCGCTAAAAAATTGGCGGAAGAAGGGGTGCAAGATACCAACTTGGAGGACAAAGAAATCGTCGCTCTCATTGCCTATTTGCAGCGTTTGGGCACCGATATTAAGGTTAAGAATAAATAAAACATTGTTATTAGTTATGCTCTTGGTATGCGGCACCTGATGGCTGCTGCTGCCAGGAGTATAACCAACAACACCACCCATCATAACAACATTCATCATGTACA
>JAAFHO010000044.1:0-5845 GCA_013297575.1 Chitinophagales bacterium | reverse complement strand
GTACAAATATTTGCTTCAATCAGTTGATGGCATACAATGGTTTGGAATATCCTCCTTGTTGCTCTTTTTTATCACATTTTGCACAGCGGCCATTCGTGCATTTTTCTCCAAAAAGGAGGACATGAAGTATATGTCCGAACTACCATTAGAGGATTAAAATTACTACCCAGAACGAAGTAAAGGCACATGACTGTATCGTTCTTTAAAATATATAAAACATGAAAAAAAATAAATACTGGCTCGTTTTTTTATGCATAACAGCCGCTATAAGTACATTGAGTAGCCAAGCGACAGTTGCCCAACCCCCAGCAGGTGCGGAGCAGTTTAGTCAAATTATGACTTGGGTGCTCGGTATTGGAGGCCTCACCGTACTCTTGATTGGATTTGCTTTTATCATGAAAACCAATCAGTTACTGTACAATAGAGTACTGCAGTTGGAAGCCGAAAAAAGCGGCACTCCCCTCCCCGAAGAGGAGCCTATTTCGGTACAAGATGCAGAAGATGCGGTAAGGGTAAGTTATTTCAGCAAACTATGGGGAACTACTGTACCCATTGAACGAGAATCCGAAATCACTTTTCACCATTCTTATGATGGTATTCGGGAACTCGACAACAAACTACCGCCTTGGTGGGTAAATATGTTTTTTATCACCATTGTATGGGCCGTAGGATATATGTACTATTACCACTGGGGAGGTAACGGCCCATCCTCTAGCGAAGAATACCAAACATCAGTTAAAATTGCCAAAAAAGAAATCGCTATGGCATTAGCGGGCAAACTAAACGCTTTTGACGAGTCCAATGTAACCGCTGTAACCGAATCCTCTGATCTTATGGAAGGCGGACTGATCTTCGCTGGCGTATGCGCTGCTTGCCACGGAAAAGCAGGCGAAGGACTGGTTGGCCCCAATATGACCGACGAATATTGGATACACGGCGGAGGTATAAAAAATGTCTTCAAAACAATAAAATACGGTGTTCCGGAAAAAGGAATGATTTCATGGCAATCGCAACTAAAGCCCGACGATATGCGCAAAGTGGCCAGTTATATCCTTACGCTCAAAGGCACGAACCCGCCCAATCCGAAAGCACCACAAGGTATCGTATGGAGCGAGACAGCCGAAGCAGACACTACTAAAGTTCAGAAACAGTAAAAAATCATGCAGCCCATTGATATATATCATTAAATGGGCTGCTGATAAAAAAGAATTTTGCACTACATAAACAGACACACCCACGATATGTCATCGAATCAAAATACGCCATTATTCAACAACTCATTTGATCCATTTTCGGACGAAGACAAGGAAGAATATCGCGATCATATCGCTACGGTGGATCAGGAAGGAAAGCGGATATGGCTTTATCCCAAAAAACCAAAAGGAAAACTGTATAATGCTAGAACTTGGGTTAGTTTGGTATTTTTGGTGATTTTCCTGAGCATGCCTTGGATCAAAGTAGATGGCGAACAGTTTTTATTGTTCAATATTTTGGAGCGAAAATTTGTGTTGTTTGGATTACTATTTACACCACAGGATTTCCATTTGTTTGTACTGGCCATGCTGACCTTTATCGTGTTCATTATTTTGTTTACGGTGGTTTTTGGTCGCCTTTTTTGTGGTTGGGTATGTCCACAAACGGTGTTTATGGAGATGTTTTACCGGAAAATCGAATATTGGATTGAAGGCGATGCCGGGGAACAACGTCGATTGGATAGTGCACCTTGGACACCCGAGAAAATTAGAAAAAAAGCATTAAAACACACGGTTTTCTTTTTGATTGCGCTAGTGGTTTCTAACTATTTTTTGGCGTATGTCATTGGTACCGATCAATTATTGAAAATCATAAATGACCCCGTTGGAGAACATTTGGGCGGCTTAGGTGCGATATTGCTTTTTTCAGTGCTTTTTTATGGTGTTTTTGCCCGTTTAAGAGAACAGGTGTGTACCACGATTTGCCCCTATGGCCGCTTGCAAAGCGTTTTGCTCGTAAAAGATTCCATCGTGATTGCTTACGATTACAAAAGGGGTGAACCTCGGGGCAAATTAAAAAAAGGAGTGGTTGACACTAATTTTGGCGATTGTATCGACTGTAATCTTTGCGTAGCAGTATGCCCTACGGGTATCGACATCCGCAATGGTACTCAATTGGAATGTACCAATTGCACCGCTTGCGTCGATGCCTGCAACCAAGTAATGGAAAAAGTAGGTAAACCAACCAACCTCATCCGGTACGACTCCATGAACGGAATTGAGGCGGGTCGCAGAAAACTATTCACCACGAGGGTGTATGCTTATTCTGCGGTACTTGTTGGTTTAATCGTTTTGGACATATTTATGTTTGCCAACAGAGGTGTGATGGAAAGTATCGTATTGCGCTCGCAGGGGCAACTTTATCAAAAAGTGGATGAAACGCATGTTTCCAACCTCTATACCTATATCTTTATCAATAAAACCAACAAAGAATTACCGATTGAAATGATTTCCGATACACCAGGATCTAAATTGCGGGTTGTTGGTCAAATACCAACGAGTATTCCTAAGAACGGAAAAATAGAAGGGGTATTCTTTTTAGAGATGCCTAATAATCAATTAAAGGGTCGGAAAACCCCGATTTCCATCCACATCCAATCTAACGGAAAAAAAGTGGACGAAATCGAGACTAATTTTATGGGGCCTAATTAAATATATATTATGATAAAATTCAACTGGGGTACAGGTTTAATGCTCTTTTTTACCATATTTGTAGTGAGTATGCTGAGTTTGGTGTTTGCCACTTGCGGTCATGCGCCCAATTTGGTAGCGAAGAACTACTATGACCTTGATCTGAACTATCAAGCGCATTTGGTACAAAAACAGAACGCAGCAAAACTAGATACCCTCCCGCAAATCCAGTTCAAAGCACACCAACAGGTCGTCAGCATAGATTTTCCTAGTGGCATAACTGTGGATAAAGCAACCGCCAAATTCTTTCGGTCGGCCACTAGTGATGAGGATTTCTCGGTCGATTATTCCAACACAACGCCAATGGTAGTTCCAATAGAACACCTTTTGCCCGGTAATTGGCATATCGAACTTACCTGGACATCTGGTGCGGACGATTATTTCCAGGAGACTACGGTTTTTATCCACCATTAGTTAAAAACAAATCCAATAAAGACCAATACTCAAACTTAATCAACACTTTAAATTATAAAAACGATGCTAAATAATGTAGGATTGACCGATAGAATGATCCGTACGGTATTATCAATTATACTATTTGCCGTATTTTTCTCCCATACAGCGACTGGTACACTAGGTTATATTACACTAATTGCGGGTATTGTGCTACTATTGACCAGTGTAGTTGGGTTTTGTCCGCTTTATGCTTTATTTGGTGCTTCTACTTGCCCACGCTCAAATAATAAATAATAATGTTTTTCATTGCAGCCCTTTTACTGGGTTTGGCCAGTAGTTTGCATTGTGTGGGCATGTGTGGCCCTCTTATGCTGGCATTACCCTATCAAGATACCGATCGGTTTGCTGTGGTACGTCAAATGTTGGTGTATCACAGCGGCCGTATCCTGACTTATGCAGGATTGGGCGTACTTTTTGGACTTTTAGGACAAGGTTTATCGCTGGCTGGGTTGCAGCAATTTTTGTCCATATCGGCGGGTATTTTTATGTTTGCAATGGCATTATTGGCTTGGCAATACGAACAAATGGTGACTGCTTTGCCTGGATTTGGCCGATTTACCAAATGGGTTCAATATCATTTGTCGAAAAGCATCCGCAACACTTCCCATTTTTCCTATTTTACTATTGGTCTTTTGAACGGATTATTGCCTTGTGGTATGGTATACGCCGCACTTGCTGGTGCTATTGCTACCACAAAAGGTGTTACTGGAGGCTTATTTATGGCTATTTTTGGTTTGGGGACCTTACCGTTACTATTCATGGCGGTGTACTTCGGGCGGTCTTTTAAAAATACCATACGACAACAGGTCAAGGTGATCCAACCTGTTTTATTTATGGTAGTTGGCTTGCTGTTGCTGCAACGCGGATTGAATATGAATATCGCTTTTTTCGAGGCAGTAATACCTGGTGCTACTTATGATTGCCATTAACTTTAGCATTGACACAAATCAACCCAGTCGTTAATCTAAGTCCTCTCCTACTTATCCATTGTTGCCTAATTTTGTAGCAAGAATTTTATTAAAACATTTTACACCATGAACATTTTTGCGCCTATATCGTCCCTTATGACAGGACACAAACAGTTGGTTACTGTTAACCCAGAAGACTCTTTAATGCACGTCAAGGAAATTTTTGAAACACATAGTTTTCATCATATTCCTGTAGTGCGTTTCCACGAAATAGTGGGTATCATCAGTAAAAGTGATTTTGAACACTTTTTGGGCGGGGCTACATTGTACCAATCCGATCGTTTACTGCGCGAAAACCGTTTAAAGCGGGAAAAAGCACAGGATATTATGACAACTCGTATGGGTAAAGTAGAATCTACAGACCGTATCAATGTTGCCTTAGAGATATTTAACCTCAACCGCTTCCATGCATTACCGGTGGTGGATAACGGTGAATTGATGGGTATTATCACGACTTACGATATACTCAAAGCATTATCAGCCGAATTACCGAAAGACCCTACTTCTGTTTATGATAAACAAGATACACTATGAAACTAGCAAATATTATTGTCCCTGTTGACATGAGCGAAGCCTCGGGCAATGCGTTAGAATTTGCATGGAAAATGGCAGAAATAGCGGGTGCTGACATTGAAGTCCTTCATGTCATGGATAAAGTATTAGAAGGACAGCAAAGAGGTCATTCCGGTATGCTATCACAAATGTATAACAGTACCGAAAACGAATTGCATACTTTTGTTGAAGAAACGATCCGAGGTTTTGGCGGTGAATGGCCGATAGAAGACCGTTTGGCTTATATGCCCGAAGATACCGAAACAAAACTAAAAGAACCGGTAGTTCGCATACAAATAGCGTATGGTTTGCCTGGTGTGGTGATAAAAGAAATGTCGAACCCAAATAATCTTGTGGTGATGAGTACTACTGGTCGGGGTGCTTTAGGTAGTCATATTTTTGGTTCTATTTGCACCGAAGTTTCCAAAAATGCACCTGGAAACATACTTTTTGTACCCCGTAAGGCCACGTTTGGAGGTTTTGACCATGTGCTATATGCCAGTAATGCAGCGTCATTAGGTTATCAACGTATTCAACAAGCGGTGAGTTTTGCAGGTTATTTTGACAGTCAAATCCACTTTGTTCACGTAGGACACGCGGGAGAAGAAGGAGTAGATTTAGAAAAACGATTGTTCGAAATTGAATATAAAAGCCTGCAACCCAGTAATCCATTTTTATACACAAGGATGATTGATGACGAAAATGTTACGGCTTCATTAATGGAGTACGCTTTGTTTCATCGTGTCGAATTGATGATTTTTGTAACCGCACAACGCCATTTTTGGGAGGATGTGCTACACAATAGTGTTACTCAGCAGGTGTTACACGCCGACGAATACCCCATGTTGGTCATCCATGCGGAGCAGATAATTAATTAAGATATGGCAACTCAGCACTATTTTGAAAAACAGATTGCAGGGGATCGACCAGTACTCATTGATTTTTATGAGCAGAAGTGCAACCCTTGCAAATTAGCATGCCATTCGGTGGATGAGATTAAAAAGGCTATTGGTAAAAAGGCAAAAGTACTTAAAATAGATCTTGATAAAAACCCAAACTTTATTGATGATTTTAATATTTATGGAGTGCCTTGTTTTATTGTTTTTATGAATGGCAAAATACATTGGAAACATATTGGAGTACTCA
>JAAFHO010000439.1 GCA_013297575.1 Chitinophagales bacterium | reverse complement strand
ACGCCGCCGCTACCGCTCCGATACTGCTGCACCTAAACGTGATGTCATTGAAATTTATGCAACAATTCAAGAATGGGCAGGTGACTACTACGAGCAAACAGGCAGCAAGGATGGTTCTTTACTGACGTTAGGGGAGCAGGCGCGAAGGATTTGTGATTTATTAGAAACCTTACCTGAACAAAGGATCACATTCCTCGAATTGGAGCGTATCGTTCGTACTATTGTAGAACCGTCTCCTGCTTTCTTTGCAGAAACATCTACGGGGCATTATCCGTTTTTTCATCAGCCAGGAGCCGCTGTTGCGCCAATGGATGAATTAATTTGGTGGAATTGCTTGTTTGAAGATGATACGCCGCCACCCGATTTTTGGCAACCAAAAGAACGGGAGTACTTGACACAACAGCATTGTGCTCCCGAATTGCCACAACTACAATCGCAACGTAAATTGTTGTTGCGGATGCGTCCTATCCTGCAAACAAGGCGGCGTTTGTGGCTTTTTTTACCCGAGCAAACAGGAGGCGAAAAAGCAGTCCACCATTTGATTGCTTCTGATATTGGCACATTATTAGGCGATACAAAAGCCATTACTTACCATATCGGCATACCAGAGCAACGGGAGCAACTCGCAAAATTGCTCAAATTACCCAAAATAGAATACCTCAAACCGCGACCACCGAGTCGTCCATCTCCTTGGCTTAATGTCCCATGGAAAACAAGTGAAGATACGCGAGAGGAAACCCCAACGGGCTTGGAATCCTTGTTTTACTATCCACACCGCTGGTTTTTCAGGCAAAAAATGGGTATTTATCCCTCTAATTTGCTTTCGGTTACCCGCGATAATACTTTATTGGGTAACCTCTCCCACCGATTTTTTGAGATGTTATTGGCCGATCCGACGTTTCCAACGATGGGGAAAAACGAAATTAGCCAATGGATTGAAGCAACTTCCGAAGATTTGCTCAAAAAAGAAGGGGCCACCTTATTACTATACGGTAGAGAGCCTGAACGCAAAGTCTTTTTGCAAAAAGTAAAATCGGCAGCATGGAACTTAATCAGTATGCTTCGCAGTAACGATTGGACTGTTTTGGCCACAGAAAAAGCGTTGGAAGGGCATTTTGTGGGTATGCCCGTGCGTGGAAAAGCGGATTTGGTACTACAACGTGGCAATGAATTGGCGATTATTGACCTCAAATGGGGCGGATTGACCAAACGGAAAGAACTGATTAAAAACGAAGAAGACCTCCAACTCGTGTTGTATGCGCACCTGCTACCGCCCGAGGGCCAATGGCCGCACACCGCCTATTTTATACTGGAAACAGGTAAATTAGTAGCCCGAAACAACGTTGCATTTAAAGAGGCAACCCTTGCAGGAAAAGGCCAAGACGACCATGCGGAAGTATGCCAACGCATATTTGAACGGATGGAAAAAACCTTTGCATGGCGTTTGGAGCAATTGCAAAATGGTTTACTGGAAATAAGAACGGAACGCACCTCCAATGAATTAGAGGAAATTCATGCCGCAGATTTGGCAGATTTGTTGGAAATGAAGCGAGAAGATGCGCGTTGGGACGATTACAGGACACTGATTGATTTTATGGGGTAAAACAACAAGTCTATTTTACATCATCCACTTGTTCCGATTTTATCCTTCCTTTTGGGACTAAAATCTTCCAGTATGAAAAATCTTGCTCCGCTTCGAGGCCATAACCATATATGACTTCTCCAGGCTTGCTTACTTTTACAAATTTATCTGTTCTGATTTTGGCTGTTTTTTCATCCCAAGTGAGTTCTTCTGTTTCTAATATTTCCTGTTTTGAGGTGCGCATCACGACACTATCGCGTGCAATAACCAAACCTTTGTCTTGATCCCTGACGGCTTTTTTGGCAGTAAGGGTGCTTTCCACTTTTTGAAACGCATTCAGAAACTCGACCTGAATGCCCTTTGGAAATTCTTGTCGAGGTGAAGTGCGATCAGTATAACTTTCCAACAGCGGCGCGGTTACACGCACGCGTACGACCGCACTATCGGAATACAGAATTTCTACTTCTTTTCCTATTTCTACCATCGTATCATCGGTGGTATAGGTAATATCTTCGCGTGCTATGGTGCCTTCACAAGCGGTAAAAAGCAATAATCCTGCAAATAAAATTGGGGATAGATATAGATACATGTCTTTATGTCGTTATGGTTTAATGCCGAAGTATGAATACGCTATCCCATTACTTTTTTGGAAGCATAGCGCATCACGACTAGAAGCCCAACTAAAATTAGTAAAAATGCCCCAACGGGAACATTTACAAAAACAAATAAGCGTGTACGATCAATGATATACATCAGCACTAAGGTAGCACCGATCATCAGCATCAAACTAGATATACGCTCCGAGCCTGGCACATAACTGAGTGGCACATTGCGTTTAATGATTGAAATGGTGATTGCCATAGACAAGACGGGCAAAATCTGGGTCAAAACATTGGTATTCATAATGCTACCCCGCTCAAAAAGAAAATGATAAACACTTAATCCTACTGAAAAAACACCTGGAACACAAGCAGCAAAAACAAGTACTGCATAGAGGTATTTCCAAGGGGATTGATGACCTTCTCCGATGGAGATCCAATTAGCGATGAGTGCCAAAATGGGTATCATCAAAAAATATGCTGTAATATAAGTCGGGTTTTCGCCCAAAAAACGAAAGAGTTCGCCAAGCGTCATGGTGTATTTACAATTTAAGTTTTAAATATGCCCCAAACAATGAGACGCAGCAAAGAACGTTTTTCTGCTACAATTGATGCGTATGAAAAGTCATTTTCTTTTATATTTATTGCTTTTTTGTTGTTTTTCGGTATTTTCCCAGCAACAAATGGCCATGCGAATGGAACGCCGTTCGGGTTTGTACGCTACCACGCTCAACCCCGCGGCATTGTCTTTTACGCCATCACGATGGGAAGTCAGTCTGTTTTCGGCAGATTTTTTTACCAATCAAAACTATGGTTATGTACAAAATGCATCCGTGCAGGAGGTACTGCGCAATCCCGATCTTCTGGTGCTACTCGAGGATTTAGCAGTAGAACCCGGCGTGCCAACAGCGAGTAAATTACCTGTCGATTTTTATAAAAATGGACGTGCATTTGGCGTTGTCCAATCTCGGGTGAGTGGCCCAGGGTTTGCGTTTCGTATCAACCAGCAACATAGTCTGGGTTTGAGTGCTTCTGGGCGTTTTTTATTGTCTAGTTATCGGATTCCTAATTTCTTGCGCTACAAAAATGTGAGCAAATTGGATTACGGCAAGACCTACAAAATTGAACCAGTAAAAATGGCAGCATTGGCTTGGGGCGAAATAGCGGGTCATTATGCTTACCGAAATTTTGATGGAGATGTCTTATTTGCTGCGGGTATTACACCTAAGTTTATCACTGGAATCCAAAGTTTTTACGGCAGCGTAAATACTGACTTTAATTATACCCCGATTGTTGCCGACACGATCAGTGTTGGCTCGGCCAGTTGGGATTTTGGGTTTACAAATGATATTTTGTATGCTAACGACCCGACGAATTATCGTCCCAAAACAAATGGTTATGGCGGCGGACTGGATTTGGGCGTATCGTGGGCAATGCCATTAGATGACCCCGATCGTCCGGAAGATTACCAATGGCGCGTCGGTGTATCTATTATTGACTTGGGTTTTGTGCGTTTGAACAAAAATGCTGAAACGCACCGTATTGGTTTTAATCAGTTGACACTTTTATCGGGCGATACGATACAAAATGCTGCAAATATCAGTCCTGAAGCGGCAGTTAAAGAATTTAGTAACCAATCGTTGGGCGACCCTAATCAATCAAAAATTGGCAGCGCGTTTACGATTGGTTTGCCTACCATGTTTTCGGTACAGTTTGATTACGCCATTCGGCCTAAGTTATATGTTCAGGGCTATTTTACGCAGCGATTGCCCATGTACAGGCATGCGCTAAAAGCACCCAATACACTTGCTGTTGTACCACGTTATGAGCAAAAATGGCTTTCGGTATCTGTTCCAGTGGTTTGGAGCGATTATAGTGTGCCGCGAATTGGATTTGGTGCACGCCTAGGCGTATTCTATTTTGGTAGCGATGACGTACTTAGTTGGACAGGCAAAAATGCGTTAACAGGAACTGATGTGTATGTCGGGTTAAAAATAAATGATTTTCAATTGCGTGCAAAACAGCACAAACGGCATAAAAACAGGAGACAGATTTTTAATGGCGGTTTACGAGACAAAGATCGGAGATGGAAGGATGTTGGGTGTTGGAACCAGTAGCCCCGGACCTACGTGTCCGGGGATACATGTCCTGTGTCCAGACCTACGTGTCCGGGGATATGTGTCCGGGATATGTGTCCGGGATATGTACGCGTTCTGTGCGGACACATAGGTCCGCAGCTACGTGCCACCGTTGAATTTATCCTTCCACCATTTTTCAGGATTCTTAATAATATAATTAACAATATTTTTATTCGCAAATCGATCACGGATAATAATTTCATAATAACTCCTTTGCCATACTTTACGATCAAACGGTGGCCAACCTAGTGATTTTACGCCCCGAATGTATTCATTTGTGGTCATAGTTTTGAACCATTGTAAAACCTGATGCAGGGGCGAAGCTAAGTGTTCGCTCAATGCGTGTTCGCTTAGAATATCATGTTCATCCAGTTTGGTTTCTATCCCTAGGGCTACCTCTACGTTTGTTGGATCGACACGTAGGTCTTTATTGTCGTCTGTGCTACCGTTTGTTGGACAGACACGTAGGTCTGTCCCTGCGGTGGTCGCAACAATTTCAAGAATACAATGGAAATGATTCGGCATTACGACCATTTCACGGCATTTGATATTTGGAAATTTATGTTCCAACTCAAAATACCAACGTTCCACCATTTGTCCCGCGCTATTTAGAAACATGCGCGGTTTTGGAGGAGTAATAGTTGGATCAATTTGGATATACCCAAATAAATGAGCCATATTTTGACAACAAATAGTGACAAAATATAAACCTGGTT
>JAAFHO010000438.1 GCA_013297575.1 Chitinophagales bacterium | reverse complement strand
TGGAGTGGCCCTGATATGTTTTCGGCATTTACTAAAGAAGCGATGGACAACACGCCTTCATCGGGTAGTTACTCAGTTACGGTTTCTACTAATTATGGTTGTTCGGCCAATGCATCCATCAATGTAAATGTAGTAAATCCTCCACTAATCACCTCCGTAACCAGCGATGCGCCGACTTGTGTAGATGGTAATATTTCGGTGCAACTGTTCCATACTTTGGCCAGCATGGCCAATGCGCCTTATACCTATAAATGGACTTACATGGGCTCAACGATTTCCATCGACTCCAATTATACTATCCAAACAGCCAATACGAACGATAATGGAGACTATATACTGACAGTCACCGATAAGTTTGGTTGTGTTTCAGCACCGCAAAGCACCACACTGTCCTTACAAATGATACCACCTGTTCCAGTACTGGCGCAGGCCAATCCTATATGTGAAGGCGCAACAACAAGTGTTATCATTTCTAATGATTATCTGGGTAATCCCAGTTTCATTTGGCAGATTCCGGGTAATCCTAATGTGGTAACCACAACACCAGTTTACCCTATTATAAATGCTACATTGGCCAATGGCGGTGTTTATATTGTTCAAGCCCAAATAGGCGATTGTATTTCCGACTCTTCCGCTTTGATGCTGTTAGAAATAAATAAATCACCAGCACCACCATTAGTTACGTCTAATTCGCCGGTATGCGCAGGCGACACGCTTATTTTTAAGGCTCAAGCACAGCCCGGAATAATGGTGGCAGAATGGAACTGGAGTGGGCCATTGTCCTTTGAACTTCCTACTGTTTCTGGTAATACCCCAACACCGTTCCGTTCCCCTACATTACCCCAGCATGCTGGTGCTTATTCGGTAAACATTATAACAACCGATGGTTGCCAATCGGCACAAAGTGAATCAACTGCTGTCATTGTAAAGCCAAAACCACAAATGCCTATCGCGCTCACGAGTAATAATATTTGTTTGCCGCAGGCAGATACATTGACATTGAGTGTGGCTCCTGGAACACAAACCAATTTGGCAACCTACACTTGGTATCGATTTACGACACAATTGCCCTTGGATACGCCTAGCTTATCGCCTGTACTTACCTTAACTGATTTTAGTGGTTATCCAGCAGGTCAAAATACCTTTTATGTAGTAGCAGAACTGGATGGCTGCAAATCGGCAAAATCTTTTGGTGTTTCGGCTAATTTCCTCAATTTACCAACTGAATTAGCAAAAGTTAAAACAGATTCAATAGGGCATTGCGGCGAAAAACTGAACATATTGGTAATAGAACCCACTGGTAGTGGTATTACGGGTGTTTGGTCTTTGCTCAGCGGGCCAAATGTAGCCATTAACCCAATTAACAATGAGGCTGCAGAGGTCGATGGGCTAATTGGAGGCCAAACCTATCAGTTTTTGTGGACATTGAGCAAAGATGCCTGCGAAAACTATAGTCAAGACACCATGACAGTAGTTGTTAATATAGAAGAAAAAGCCGTGGCAATGGCTGACACTACGATTTGTTTTCCTTCCGAAATAACGCTACACGCTTTACCCGCTCAAATTAATAAAGGTTATTGGAAACAGTCCCTAGGACAGGCAAGTATTACAAATCCGAGCATTGAAATTGTAACGCCTGATAGCAGCACTACCTTGGTGACCGGTTTAAGGCCCATTACTATGATTCAAGATGGCTTTATCTTTACTTGGGTCATTGATAATTTGGCATGCGGCCTTTCTGAGGACATAGTAAAAATTACCCCAATTTACAACGAACCCATTGCTCAAGCCGACTCAGTGCAATGTGCGGTAAATGGATTAACGGAATTAAAAGCCACGCCTTTGGAATCCTTTGAAACAGGTGCTTGGACTAGTCCTAATAGTAATATTATCTTTAATAACCCTAGCGCAGCAGTGACCATTGCCGATAATTTGGAGCAAGGCGATAATACATTTATCTGGACTACTAATGGAGGTATTTGTGGCGATAAATCCAGAGATACGACTGTTGTCACACTTCAATTAAAGCCGACAGCAACACTGGATATGGTGACTGTGCCGTTTGGCAGCCCAGTGGCTTTTAATGTGTTGTCCAATGATATTGTTGCGGCTAATAATTACAGTGTAGAGATCATTACGCCACCTAATTCTGGTCAATTGAACCCAACAGGGACTACCGGCTCGGGCAATTTTACTTATATTCCCGACATAACTTATGAAGGACTAGAAACGGCTTTGTATCGCGTCTGTAATATAACATGCTTGTCCATTTCCCCCGATGATGCTTGTGATTTTGCAAATATTGAACTCAATGTGGGAGCCTCTACCACTTGCGATATCCCATCGGTGATTACACCCAATGGCGATGAAGTAAACGATGTTTTCATTATCCCTTGTCTCAATTGTGCGGATTGCAAAAGCGATAATGAATTGGTTATTTTTAACCAATGGGGCGATAAGGTTTTTGATGCCTCTCCTTATAACCAAAAATGGGACGGCAAAAATCAAGGCGGTGAAGACTTACCCGTTGGTAGTTATTTCTATGTCCTAAAGATTAACAAAGACACACAATCAGAAACCAAAACTGGATTTATTATTATACAACGATAACCGAATCATATCAATGAAAAATATTTATATCATACTACTTTTAGTATTGTTCGGCCAACTTGTACAAGCACAACAAGAAGGGCTGCAAACGCAGTTTATGTACAATAAACTAGCATTTAACCCCGCTTATGCAGGAAGTTATGCATCTCCGGTAATTACTGCAGTCAACCGATCCCAATGGATTGGTATTGAAGGTGCGCCCACCACACAAGCCGTTTCTTATTGCCAGCCCATGCTGAGTAACCATTTTGGATTGGGTATTAATTTGGTGCGCAATGTCATTACCATCAACCGCACGCTTACGGCAGAACTATCTTATGCTTATAAAATGCCACTGCCAAGAGGTTATTTAGGCATTGGTATTCAGGCCAGTATGCGGCATTTTAAACAAGACTGGAATGATAGTCGTATTATTACTTCCCAGCCATCAAGCGTGGATGTAGCCTTGCCAAACGGAGTACAAGGAAAGGTACTCCCTAATTTTGGTGCAGGTATTTTTTATACTGCTCCACGCTGGTATGCGGGCTTTAGTTTGCCGCGTTTGGTGGATAATAATATTGATTTCTCTTTATTAGGAAATGCAAAATCGCGCGAAGCGCAACATTTTAATATGATGGTAGGTGCAGCATTTGCACTGAGCGAAACGATTGATATTGTGCCTCAAACACAATTCAGGTATGTAAAAAATGCACCGCCAGATATGGACATCAATGTGATGGTAGATGTACGCCGCAAATTTTTGGGCGGTATGACCTACCGTATCGGCGGCGACAAAAATGGCCTCGGAGAAAGTATCGACATCATGGCAGGTGCTTATGCCACCAAAAACCTTATGTTTATGCTGTCGTATGATATTGGTCTTACACGACTTGCTTCCTTCCAAAACGGAAGTATTGAAGCCACACTCCGCTGGATTATTAACCCGCCAGAAGGTAGTGTAATAACGAATCCCAACCGCCCCGATCTTCCAACAGGTGGACGCGGCTCCTTCTATTATTTTTAAATATTTTTTGTTCATCCACTCCTCAAACTGAACCAATAAACAGTCAACAAACACTAATAATGATTGCATTTATCTCACGCGGACTATCGAGTGACTCCAATTTTAAGAACCTCTTGGAAAGAGCAGGATGGGAAGTACGCGGTGCGTCCTTGGTTCAGTTAACCCCCTTGTCGGTGAGTACAATTCCGCCCGCAGAATGGTGGTTTTTTTCCAGTAAAAACGCTGTTCAGTTTTTCTTACCCGGAAAAAACATACCTCCTTTGCTCCGAATTGGAGCACTAGGCCCCGCTACTGCCGAGGCGATCTACAAATATATGAATCGTTCCCCGGATTTTGTCGGCAATGGTGACCCCGAAAGTACAGCCAAAGCATTTACGACAGTAGCCAAAAAACAACGCGTGCTATTTCCGGGTGCCGTAAATGCCCAACAAACCCTACAAACGATACTCTCAGATGTCGTAGTTGGTACGCACCTCAATGTCTATGATAATATGCCCATAGCCCGCCCGCCTGATATGACGGATGCACATGTGTTGGCATTTACCAGCCCAATGAATGCACGAGCTTATTTTAATGTGTATCCTTATATCGCTGGTCAACGTATAATTGCCATTGGAGCCACCACGAGTGCGGTGTTGCAGGAATTAGGGATTGAGCAGGTAGAAACAGCTTTGGAACCCGACGAAAAGGCGATTGTTGAGGTGGTGCTGCGCGGTAGTTAGTAGTTTTTTATGGTGTTGGTGTATGAAAAAATGGACTTCTTGATTAAATATACTGTAAAACGTCTAGTGTCGGCGGGGCTTCGAGTTTAATGTCGTCAACTTAGCAATATACCAACCACGGAGTGGTTGAACGTGAATAGCCCTGAATGAAATTCGGGGGATTAAGGGGGTGGTTGAACGTCAACGTATTATGCATGTTTTATTAAGTTCAACCCTTTCAGGGTTATCAAACGCCCCCCCCTTGACCCCCGAATTGCATTCAGGGCTATTCAAGTTTGACCCCTATCAGGGTCAGGATTCGTGTATGTTGACGACATTAGACTTCGAGTTACGCCGACACTACATTGCGCAAAGCCCAATATTCGCTTTATTCGGAAATTACGAAACAACCCTATTTGTTATTAGACAGCAACAATTAACCACCCATTATTTCGCCTTCTTCATCAATTCCACAAACTCCTTCCGGTAGCCATCTTTATCATTTGTAAGTCCTAGTTTTGCATGTGCCAAAACGCTATTCCAAGAAGCACTTCCTTTAAAACTGGAATTGCGCAGCAACAATCCACTTTCGGCCACAGAGGCCGCAAAATTAAAATTATCGGACACCTGCGCTGCGCAAACAGCGGGTACATTGGCTTCTACCAAACGACTGCCCTGGTCTCCCGTTGGTGATTTATAGCGGAATTTCAACTGCATCAAATCGCCCC
>JAAFHO010000437.1 GCA_013297575.1 Chitinophagales bacterium | reverse complement strand
AGGTACTTTGCTTATTAATATTACTTCATCGGCAGGTAGTGGAAAAACAACGCTGATGCAAGAAACGGCACTTCGACTAAAAGATAAAATCAAGATGGCTGTATTGGTGGGCGACCTCGAAACCGAACGCGATGCTATTCGGATTCGTGAAGCGGGTATTCCTTCTATGCAAATTGTGACCAATGGCGTTTGTCACTTAGAAGCACAAATGATACACCAAGCATTCGATCATTTGGATGTAACTGGCCTCGACCTGCTTTTTATCGAAAATGTAGGTAATTTGGTTTGTCCCGCTGCTTTCGACCTCGGTGAAGATTACCGCGTTACGCTTTTGGCTTCCACGGAAGGCGACGATAAACCAAAAAAATACCCACGTATGTTCCTCACCAGCGAATTGATGCTGATTTCTAAAGCCGATTTGTTGCCTTATATTCCATTTAAAGTAGCCGCCGCTACCCAAGATGCCCGCGAAGTAAACCCCGAAATTGAAGTCATTACCGTTTCCAGTACCTCCGGCGAGGGCATGGAGGATTGGTGTACTTGGATTATGGAACGCGTACAGGAGAAAAAAGCCGCTTTTTCGGCAGTTCCTGAACTGGCATGACCTGGAATATCCATATTCAAGGACAGGTGCAGGGCGTAGGATTTAGGCCGTTTGTCTGGCGGGCTGCGCTCGACCGGGGCTTAATGGGCTGGGTCGCTAACGGACTGCAAGGTGTATGGATAAAAATAAATACCACAGAAGAACAAGCCATTGATTTTCAAAGTTTTATACTTAAAAATATTCCAGAAACGGCCAACATCACCACCACTTCATTAACAGCCGATGACGACGACACGTTCTTTGACCAATTTACGATAGTGGATAGCCATAGCGATGGATTAGCGATATTGCACTTAACGCCAGATATGTCCTTGTGCACACATTGCCGATCGGAAATTCATGCAGTAACCAATCGGCGGTACCAATACGCGTTCACAACTTGTACGGTATGCGGCCCACGGTACTCGATCATTACGGGCTTGCCTTATGACCGACCGCTGACGAGCATGCAGGGATTTGAAATGTGTCCTACTTGTCAGGAGGAGTACAATGATCCGGCCAACCGCCGCTTTTATGCCCAAACTAACTCTTGTCCTGATTGTGGTATTCAGTTGGCGTTCATCGGTGGAGCGTTGCCTTTATCCAAAGAACTGCAAAACGAGACATCACAGGCGGAAATCTTGCAAAAAGTAGTGCATCTTTGGCGGTTTTCTGCTCACTTGCGATGCAACCAACCCTGAAGCCATTGCCCTTTTGCGCACTCGGAAACACCGTCCTTCCAAGCCTTTTGCCCTCATGTACCCCGATATGGCCACTTTACAGGGCGATACCGAAGTACCTAATGCTGCATTGCGGCTTTTGCAAAGTCCAGCGGCACCTATTGTGCTGTTGGATCTGTTGGAAGCAACAAGTTCGGGTTTGGCTACTGCTGAAATTGCGCCGAAATTGCATAAAATTGGGGCAATGTTACCCAATGCGCCTTTATTTGAACTGTTGTTACACGATTTTGGTAAACCCATTGTTGCCACCAGCGGAAATATCAGTCATGCGCCGTTGGTATATGACGATACAACGGCCATCAAAGATTTATCAGACATTGCAGATCTAATTTTAACACACAACCGCCCCGTTGTAGTGCCGCAGGATGATAGCGTGGTGGCCTTGCGCGCATCAGGGGCGACGGTGGTGATACGGCGCGCACGTGGTTTAGCGCCTTCATTGATCCAAACGGGATTGAAAATGCCCAATTTTACAGCATTAGCACTTGGCGCAGAGATGAAAAGCACTTTTACACTAGCGCACTTGGGCAATGTCAACATTAGTCAATATCTAGGTGATTTGTCCGGTTTTGACGTGCAGGAACGGTATAAACTGGTATTAAGCCACCTGACTGGGTTATTTCAAGCGACGCCAGCGGCAGTGATTGGTGATCTGCATCCGGGTTATTTTACGACCCAATTGGGACAGGAATTAGCCGAGCAATGGCAAGTGCCTTGGGTTACGGTGCAGCACCACAAAGCGCATTTTGCCGCTGTTTTAGCAGAAAATAACTTGCTCGGCACGGATGAACCCGTGTTGGGTGTTGTCTGGGATGGAACAGGTTTAGGAGAAGATGGGCAAATTTGGGGTGGCGAATTTTTCAAATACCATTACCAGTCATTGCCCCAACATCGTTTTACGCGTTATGCTCATTTTGATTATTTTCCTGTTCTTTTAGGGGATAAAATGGCACTAGAACCGCGCTTATCGGCATTAGCAGTTGGTGGAGCACTTCGACTTCGCTCAGTGCCCAATCAACTTCGCTCAGTGCCCAATCAACTTGGCTCAGTGCCCAATCGACTTGGCTCAGTGACCAATCAGGATAGCACAGCGACCGAATGGTTGAAGGAGAAATTTACAGATAAAGAATGGCAATTATATTGTAAAATACCTGCAATTAGCCCCATAAAAACGGCTAGTGTAGGGCGCATTTTTGATGCTGTTGCATCGTTACTAGGTTGCGCCGATAAGGTAAGTTACGAAGGAGAAGCGGCAATGTTACTGGAAGACAAAGCGCGCAGTTATGCCCGTCAACATGGCTATAATATAACGGGCGACTATTGCCATGACGTGGTATTACCCAACAATATCCATACCCAAAAACTATTTCAAAACATAATACAAGACCTCAATATTGGCTATGATAAATCCTATATCGCTTTCAAATTTCATTGGTCATTGGTCAAAATCATAGCAGCAGTTGCCGATAATTGCAACGTTAAAAAAATAGCATTTAGTGGGGGTGTATTCCAAAATACGCTCTTATTAGACCTGATAACCGAACAATTAAGCCCAAATTATCAATTGTACTTTCACCAGCAACTATCGCCCAACGACGAAAATATTTCATTCGGACAATGGGCTTATGCGCTTGCAACCGATCAATTTTAAATATTATAAAAATATGTGTCTAGCAATTCCAGGTCTTATCCGCTCCATTGAAAGCCGCTACGATGGCATGGTGCGCATAGCCAAAGTTCAGTTCGGCGGTATCACTAAAGAGGCCAGCCTCGAAATGGTACCCGCTGCCAAAGAGGGCGATTACGTACTGGTACACGTAGGCGTGGCCATCAGTATTGTAAATGAAGAAGAAGCCCGAAAAACATTTGAATACTTAGAACAGATCGGCGAAATAGACGAACTGATTGAACACACTCAAATCTAAATAACGATGAAATACCTGAGCGAATACCGCGATGCAGATATTGTAGCGCAATATATGGACGAAATAGCCCGTACCGCTACCCGTCCGTGGACCATCATGGAAGTATGTGGTGGGCAAACCCATAGCCTTGTCAAAAATGGCTTACTGCAAATGTTGCCCGATAACGTGCGTATGGTACACGGCCCTGGTTGCCCAGTGTGCGTAACGCCACTCTACCAAATAGACAAAGCCGTGCATTTGGCTGAAAATCATGGCGTTATACTCTGTTCATATGGCGATATGTTGCGCGTACCCGGTTCTAAACATAGCCTATTGGAGTCCAAAGCCGCCGGAGCAGATGTGCGTATTTTGTATTCGCCCTTGGAAGCCGTTAAAATTGCGCAGGAAAACCCAACGAAAGAAGTCGTTTTTTTTGCTGTTGGTTTTGAAACTACTGCGCCTGCCAATGCACTTTCGGTATTACATGCACAAAGAGCAGGCGTAAAAAACTACTCTATTCTGACCTCGCATGTATTAGTGCCACCCGCTATTGAAGCGGTAATGAACGACGATGATTCGTTTATTCAAGGATTTTTGGCGGCAGGGCATGTTTGCGCTATTATGGGCGTGAGCGAGTATTATCCATTGTCGGAAAAGTATAAAATTCCATTGGTAGTCACTGGTTTTGAACCCGTTGATTTGGTGCAGGGCATTCTGATGGTGGTGCGCCAATTGGAAAAAGGGGAACACAAATTAGAAAACCAATACAGCCGCATTGTACACCCGGAGGGTAACCACGAGGCCCGAAAAATATTGGAGCAAGTATTTGAGGTGAGCGACCGCGAATGGCGCGGCATCGGTAATATTCCGATGAGTGGCTATGAACTGCGCTCAGAATTTAGTGCTTATGACGCAAATATAAAATTTGATGTCAATATTGAAAAAGTATCCGAAAGCCCCGATTGTATTGCCGGATTGGTACTAAAAGGGATTAAAAAACCCCACGAATGCCCTCAATTTGGTAAAAAATGCACGCCACAGTCGCCATTAGGTGCGCCCATGGTTTCCAGCGAAGGTGCTTGTGCGGCGTACTATCATTTTTCTAATATGTTGGAAACTATAGAAGAAATTTAAGGCTTTTTGCGCTACAATTCGACATAATGAACATTAGTGAAGTTTATCTATTGTATCCCCGTATTCAAAGCAATAAATACAAAAGATAAATCAATAAACTATGCTACAACTACTCAGTAACAAATACGACCAGTACATGACTCCCGTTAATATACGGAAGGTAGAACGATGGACGATAATGATGGCCTTGGGTGGTTTTTTGCTGCATCTTTTGCTTATTTTTCTATTGCGAAATATTCCAAATATCCTTCCAGGATTGGTGAATGTTTCCTCCAATTACCTGAAAGCTATTTTTACACCTTTCAGTTTTGTATTGTTTTTTGAGGTATTCATGTTGGTCGTTATTTTACCAAGATCCATTTCGGTATTTATTGGAAAGCAGTTCGAAATTATGACGCTCATCACGTTACGGAGTTTTTTCCACGATATAGCGGAATATGATTTAACCAAGACGGAGATATACAGTTTCCAGTTTTTGAAAGAAACTGGAATGGATATTGGTGGCGCTTTGGTGATGTTTTTCCTGACTTTGGTATTTTTCTTTATACTACAAAAAAAGCCTAAATCAGGCACCGGAAGTCAGGATCGGACACAATTTATCAACCTAAAAAAATCTTTGTCGGTCATATTATGTGGTATTTTAATTGGGTTATCACTCCAAAGTTTTGTAATGTGGGGTGTAAATAA
>JAAFHO010000436.1 GCA_013297575.1 Chitinophagales bacterium | reverse complement strand
GGAAAATACAGCCGCTTATGCTGATATACTCCTGTTGGAGAAAAGCCTATACCGCTGGGAACGCGTGGCTACGGCTGATAGCCTGCTGCTATTGGCACCATTGAGTGGTATGTTACAATTGGGCGATTTGGGCAATGATTACGCAGCGTTTGTACAACAATTGGAACAATACAGTTTTGCCAAAAACAAGAGGCATGGCGCTACTACTGCAAATGTATCGGGTGTTCAGCAACAAATTGCTTTGTTACAAAACGGGATCAAATTGGATCAATCCAACCAGCGCAAAGCGGCCACGGAACTCACCGAAGCGAAACAGAATTTTAGCAAACAACAAGCGCTATTTCAGGATAAAACGATTTCTCAACGCGAACTCGACCCACACCAAGAACGTTTATTGGCAGCAGAACGCGCTTACAATAACCACGCCGACCAAATCCTCCGCCGACAGGCAGAAATCAGTAATTTGCAACGCAGTATCGGTGTGGTGCGTTTCGACGAAACCATTGATGCCAACTCCTCCGCGGGCCGTTTGAAGGCTACCCTGAGTGCGCTACGCACTTCGCTGGAACACTGGAAGCAAACCTACTTGCTTACCGCGCCCATTTCGGGCATTGTGTCTTTGAACAAATTTTATACCGAACGCCAGTACGTTAAGCAAGGCGAACAGGTTATGATAATAGCACCTCCCACGACCACACAGATCATGGGGCGTTCGCGGTTGCCTATTATTGGTAGTGGAAAAGTAAAACCCAACCAACGAGTCATCATCCGTTTGGACAATTATCCTTACTATGAGTTCGGTACTTTGCAGGGAAAAGTACTCAATAAATCGACGTTACCTAAAGACAATGCCTACATTGTTACCATCGGATTGGACAGTATAGGAGGGGCAACCACCAGTTTTAACAAGTCAATTGAGTTCCAACAGCAGTTACAAGGCGATGCGGACATCATTACAGAGGATAAAAGGTTTTTACAACGTATTGTAGATCAATTGTTTGCAAAATCACGCTAAACCATTTACACTATTTTGACTATCATTAACAGCCTGTTATATCTTAGGTATTGGTGACCCCTATACCTTTGTGCCGTCATTAAGCAACAAGAAAAAAATAAATTATTGATTTCTCGTTCCGAAAGACAAAGAAACAAACTAATATTCAAAAAAATTTTTTCACCATCATTTATTTTCATCTTACAATGAAACACTTAATCTCAGTATTCGCATTATTTATTGCCGCAATCGTTTGTGTTAATGCTCAAACTAGTGGCCCAGCCATGACCTTCGAAACTACTACAATTGACTATGGTAAGATTGAAAAAGGTAGCGATCGCGTTCGTAACTTCAAATTTACAAACACTGGTAACGAACCTTTGATCATCAAATCTGCTAAAGGTTCTTGCGGTTGCACAGTTCCAACTTATCCGAAAGAGCCAGTTATGCCTGGTGAGTCTGCGAATATCGAAGTAAACTATGACACCAATCGCGAAGGTCAATTCACAAAAACTGTAACGTTGACTACTAACGAAACTACAGATACGCACACACTTACTATCAAAGGTGAAGTGAAAACTGCGCCTGTACAGGAAAGCGTTCCTGGTGCTCCAGCAAATGGCGGCCTTCCAAAAGGCTAATTTTCTTAAACTGATTGATTTTTTGGTTTGACGATACGACCCGATACTGCACAACAGTATCGGGTTTTTTTGTTGTATCATTCCTTATTGTTTTTCCTGTGCTTTTTCAAGTCATTGCTAAGTATCAACTAAGCAGCAATTCGACCCCAATTTCGTTAAATAATCAGGTATCTGGTATCTACTTCTTACAAATAGAGCAACACGGAGCCATCAAGGTTGTACCGATCATAAAGGCATAAATTACGCGATACAACCCGCCACATGATACGCCAAAGCCTGTACCGATAACATTGGGTTGGCTCCACTGGCCGATGGGAATAGACTACTATCAGCCACATACAAGCCTTTTATTTCACGGGTTTCGCCATTGGGCTGAACGGGGCAGTTGTCGTTGCCTCCCATCCGGCAAGTACCCATTTGGTGTGCAGAAAAAACACCTGCGTGGTTTGATCCCCAATTTTTCTGGGCAATTTGCGCTTGAAACGCGCTTAAATCGCCACCTTTTGCTGGATAAAAATGTAAAGGCTGGTTGTGGAAAATAGAAATTTGTTCCGCGCCAGCAGCAACATGTGCTTCAGCACTGCGTTGCATGGCATGGATCAAATGCGCACGATCAAAAGGATGTACTTCGTAATGAAGGACGGGTTGTCCCGATTTTTTGCCTACCGTAACCCTTCCACCAAACTTATCGCGTACCAAACAAATATGTACAACCAAATGGCGCAATTGCATTAAAGTGGCCTTTATTTGTTCGCTACCTTCCCAACTCATCGACGAAGCCCCCAAGCCAGGATGTATGGGTGGGCATTCCAACCGATGCCCCCAATTTCCGTTCAATTGCTCAAATTCCTTTACGATAACACTCATCATTGGGCCATACCAAGGCAATATATCTTTGGGGTAAAACCCAGCAGTTGGTATAACGGGATGCAGGTACAGGTTGCGCCCGATCTGTGGGTGTTGTAAACCACTTTTAAGGAGCAATACAGGTGTGTGTAATGCTCCGGCACTGACTACGACTTTTTTTGCACGAATTTGAACCGTAAATTTTTGTCCATTTTGAGCAGTATAATGCCCAATTGCGCCCGTTGCGTTACCGTGCTCTGTCGTTATTTTTTCAATATGGGTATGCGCCAGTAGGCGTGCGCCATCGCGGGTAGCATCGCGGAGAAAAGTTTCCTGCCCACCTTGTTTGATACCATGTGCATCGCCAAGACAAGAAAAACCGCTTGCTTGCCACGCCTTATCGGAGGATACACCTTCGGGAAAACGCATATTCATCGGTATGGCTTCGGTACGCCAACCTAGTTTTTTAGCAGCCTCCCACAAACTTTGGTTTTGTGGATTGTGCTCAAATTGGGTGCTTATGCTATTCCTTTGCTCTATATATTCAAATCCTTTTTGGTATGCTGGACTTGTAAAATGTGGGTTATTATAGTCTTTTGCCCATTCTTTCAGCACGTAATCGGGTGTGCGCAAAGAACCCGCCCAATTGATGGCTGAACCACCACCGACCGTACTTCCTGCTAAAATAGATACGGAGCCGGTTTTAGTCGCTAATAATGCCCCACCTTCAAAATGTTGGTTCAGCATCGGGAATTCCTGCATCGTAAGTGCATGCCTTGGCGTGTAGCGGCCTTTCTCTACCACCAAAATATCTTTTCCTGTAGCCGCTAATTGTGCGGCTACCACACCGCCACCCGAGCCCGAGCCAAGAATGAGTACATCACATTCCAAAACGGTATCGCATTCCAATGACAATATCGGCAAAGGATTAGGGTCGTGAATCGGAGCTAAATCCGGTAATTGATACCCAATAGTACTATGATTGGGGTTTGTGTTTTTTCCTTTGGGTATATCGCCAAAATAGAGAAAAGTAGTGACTTTGCGCAATGTAGCAAATGCATTGCGCAATAAACCTAATCTACTTCCCGACCAACTGAGCAACATCCTCGTTCGCTGTTCCGGCGTAAGCCGATGGGCAGGTCGGAGCGGCCCTCCCCATGTAAGACCCAATAATGGGCTCGAAATAAGTTGAAGCAACTCAGCAAATGCTGCTTGATCTTCTGCTTTTACACCAGCAATAAGTTGCAATACACGTTCTGGCACACCCTGATCGGAGGCCGTACGCGCCCAGTAGCCATCAGTATCGTTGGGGTGTTGGATATTGCTGATAAAAGTATCACAAATGGCCGTAAGTGCTCGAAATTGAGTATCGTTTGCTATCATAATTAGACTAAAAACCGACAAAGAGAAAGGTAAATGTACGAGAATATTGGAAAACCAATAGTTTGAAAAGAATACATTATATTTGCAGGGTATTAATGAGTCTAAACAATGACCCAGAGATAAATCACGAACTAAAACTAATTAACAAAAAAGGATACCAATAGCGATGACTTACCCGCAGCGTATTATTTCACTTGTACCGTCCCAAACAGAACTTCTTGCTGATTTGGGTTTGGGTGATCGTGTCGTTGGTATTACTAAATTTTGTGTACACCCAACCGAGTGGTTTCGCGAAAAAACGCGTATTGGGGGTACTAAAACCGTAAATATCGCTAAAGCACTAGCACTCCATCCTGATCTTATTATTGCCAATAAAGAAGAAAACGATCGCGAACAAGTAGAAGCATTGGCCAAATATTGCCCTGTTTATACGAGTGATGTTAAAACCTTGGAGGATGCTTTGGCGATGATAGCGCAAGTGGGCAAATTAACCGGGACAGAGGATAAGGCGACGGATATAAATCGGCGCATTCAAGCGCATTTTATACTACCCAATATGCCGTTAAAACGCGCTGCTTATTTGATTTGGCGCAAGCCTTATATGGTAGCAGGTGGCGACACTTTTATACACGATATGTTGCGTTATGCAGGTTTTTCTAATGTTTTTGGGCATAAAAACCGCTATCCTGAATGCAATGCGATTGAATTGGCCGAGGCCAATCCGGAATATATTTTACTGAGTTCGGAGCCATTTCCATTTAAGGAGAAGCATATAGCGGAATTGGCGGAAATTTGTCCCTATGCCGTGATTCAGATAGTAGATGGCGAAATGTTTTCTTGGTACGGTTCGCGGTTGTTGCGGTTTACTTTACCGGTTCGGCAGCCATAAGTTGATACATCAATTGCTCAAAATCAGAATCGTTTAACTTGAGTACGCCTTTGAGCGTTACAAATGTATCAGTTTTGTATGGTTTCGGAATGGCTCGGAATATAATACCCATAATGGTTTCTGGGCCTGCTCCGCCACAGAAAAAGCAGGCGGCATAAGGATTTTTGCTGAGGGCGTATAAGCCTTTATTAATAGGGATGATATAGCCTTTTATGACGACTTTTTTGCCGTTGAGTGCCTTTATTTTGGTACCAAAAATGGGAAATTCGAATTCCTGTTCGTGTTCTTTAATGTATT
>JAAFHO010000435.1 GCA_013297575.1 Chitinophagales bacterium | reverse complement strand
AGTTGATTTTGCCAATTTGAAGCAGAATATTATGGCTTAAATTGGTTCAATCAAGTTGATTTTGCCAATGACCGCGCATATGATAATCTCCCAGAAGTATTTTATGCATTTTCCGCTTACGCAACACGTATGGCGAGCATGACTACCGAAGCCATGACTATTGAATGGGCAGATGCACAACTGAAACGTATTCCTGAAAATTCGGGAGCGTACCGCCTTGCTTTGGGTGGATTAGTTAAAGGCTACCAACAGCGTCAGGTAGGTGGACCATTCTCCTATTTTTCCAAAAAATACGTGGATAAGTACCGCAATGTTAATTATGGCGAAACGGCCGGGCTGGAGTTTGAACTAGCCAAAGCAGGTACTTCTACGCCTGGCATGGTAGCGCCTGATATTGCGGGAATGACGCCCGATAGCAGTACTTATGCTTTATCCAAATTGCGTGGCAAAGTGGTATTGGTGGATTTCTGGGCCAGTTGGTGCGGCCCTTGCCGCCGCGAAAATCCAGCGGTACGTGCACTATATGCTAAATACAAAGACCAAGGTTTTGATATACTAGGCGTGAGCCTTGACCGAGATGCCGCTGCTTGGCGCAAGGCAATCCAAGATGATATGCTGCCTTGGCACCATGTAAGTGACCTCAAAGGTTGGCAAAGTGACCACGCGGCGACCTATTCTGTTACCTCTATCCCACAAACGCTTTTGTTGGACCGTGAAGGTAAATTGATTGTTCGCAATTTGCGCGGCGAAGCACTTGGTGCTAAATTGGCGGAAATTTTTGGTAATTAATACACCAAAATTTGATTGACCGATAAGTATTACGGTTCTTATAGCATCTAAGTACTTGGACATAATTAATTGCAGAAATGAACGCAGGTATTTTTCGGCTAGACGAGCCATTTTTGAGGCAGATAGCAGCGCTATCTAACGAAAAAATGGGGAAGTATTTATGCTGAGCGTGTCGAAGCATAGGCGGAAAAGACCAAGTTCAAAATGATAATTAATTGTGTCCAAGTACTTATATACGAACAAGTTGTACTAATTTTGTGTCGTAAAACTAAAAAATATGAAAGGACTATTTACTTTTTGCTTATTTTGCCTGTGTAATGCCACTATTTTGGCACAAACTACTTTAGATGGTTATGTTTTTGAACAAAATAATCGAGGTTATCTCAGCGATGCCTTGGTCAGTATTTTTCAATTGCCCGAAAACTATGTACGGGGTGAATTCGTCACCGATCGCGAAGGCCATTTTAGCACTACTTTGGCACCTGGGAAATATCGTTTAGTGACCAAACGCGATCTTTTTTATCCTAGAATGGACACCATTGAGGTGGGTACTCAAAAATCGTATGCCAAAATAGAGATGCAGCGCAAACCTGGTTATATTTTTGATGCAACAATCTCCGAAGGACGCGACGATGCATCCCAAATCGTCGATGCTGTTTCGGGTACTCGTATTGAAATTTTTAACCGTACCAACCGCAAACCCGAACTTATCCTGCTCGACCATCCCAATGCTTTTTTCCAATTTACGTTTGAACAAGGCAACCACTATACCATTATGATCCGTAAGCCCGGTTATATTGCCAAGCGTATTGAAGCGCGGGTGAATGTAGAAGGTTGTATCATTTGTGTGGATGGTGTTAGAGACTTAAACCCTGGCGTTACTGAAGTGCTTACTGCTAACAATTCGATGGGGACACTATTGAGCAATATCGAACTCGAAAAGGTTAAATTGGATAAGCGTATTGCTGTCAGAAACATTTATTACGATTTCAATAAATGGGATATACGCAAAGATGCCGCTAAACAACTGGATAAAGTAGTCACCTTAATGCGCGATAACCCAGGTATTAGTATGGAATTGGGTTCTCATACCGATTCCAGAGGTGATGATGAGTATAACACTACACTATCTCAAAACCGCGCTGAAGCGGCTGTTGAATATATTATTGGGCAAGGAATTAGCCGCGAACGTATAAATGCTAAAGGATATGGCGAAACCCAATTGGCCAACCACTGTAAAAATGGCATCACATGCAGCGAAGACGAACACCAACTCAATCGTCGTACAGAATTGCGCATTACTGCATTTACCAATGATGCCCTCGAAATGGCGCGCTGGAGATCCTTGGAAGAAATCATCCGCGAAGAGGAATTTGATGCCGAATTGAAAAAATTGGGTGGAGCAACAGAGATAAAAATCAATGCCAATGGCAAACCCGAAGCAAATAAATCAACACCATTACCCACAAAAACAGCAAGTATTGACTGGAAATTGATCACTTCTAAATTTTCCGCTTATACCCTCTACATTATGGATTCCGAGACGGTTTTGAATGCTAACACGACCAGTTTCTCTAATTTTGGGCAGACCATGATGTATCAAAAAGATAAAAAGGGTAACTACCATTACTACCTGGGCACATTCGCTAACGCTGAATCTGCATCTAAGTTTTTAACCAAAGAAGTGTTGGCCGATTATCCAAAAGCACAAGTAGTGCAGTTTAAAAAAGGTATTCTTGTAAAATAATTTACACCGAGGCGTATTTTCTTTTCCGCCACCAAGCAAAAATTACAGCAAACAATACCACAAATACCACCGATGTGCCAATATTGAGTGCTTGCCACATTGGTTTTTCTGCTTTAGCACGTACATTATCCAGCAATCGGAGTTTTACTTCGCGGCTACGTGCTTCTATCACCCCTGATGCATCGGAAAGGTACTCCACCGCATTGAGCATGAGGTCTTTATTGGCATAAGTCGTGCGTTCAAATTTATTGAAACCCAAGGGCAACCAAGTTTCTTTTCCATTCTCATCAATACGAGTGGAGTTAGCAGCCACATCGCCATCGCTAATCACCAACATACGTGTAGGCTCGCTGGAAGATTTGAACTGTACTCCTGCTTTGGCAAGATCATTGGATAGTTCCTGCGATACGCGATTTTCGTAATTAGACGGGAAAACCCCCTCCAAAAGCACACCAACGGGCTGTTCTCCTTTATCAAACTTCTTCGGATCAGGGTCATAACGCAAAATGTCAAAACTAAGATCCACTGGACTAAATTGTAACCGACTGTATTTACTGGAACGCAAAATGATCGTTTTTTTGATCGGAGTTTTGGTACGAATAGTATCTATCGAAGAGCAAAAACGCAATTCAGTGCGATCCAGATTTTTGACAATTGGATGATTGGCCGAGGGCAATACCGAAGGATGAAAGTACCAATTGAACATTTCAAATTGCGGGGCATTGCCCACCACACCTGTTTGCAATGGAATTTTGGTTGATTGCATATCCATCACCAAATCCGGCTGGATACGCACACCGTATTTGAACAAAATATCTTCCAGATTAAGCGGGTAATCGCGGGGAATAAAGTGTCCATTTAGGCGCATACTATCCAATGTAGCACCCAAGCGATCCACCAACCACATCACTTTGCCGCCATTCATTACATATTGGTCAATCTTGAATTTATCCTTTTCGGAAAAGGCCGTGCGCGGTTTGGCGACAATCAATAACTCACAAGGCTTACGCATAATCTCGCCTTGGCGAGTAGGTTGCTTGGCTAGGCTAAATGCTGTTGGGATTTCGATCACCGAGTCCAATACAATACGTCCTGTTTCATAAAATTGCGCTAAACTACGCTCTAGATCCGTTGTTTGCAATTCGGTGAGTTCTGAATGGCCTTCAGTAAACAGGATAATAGGTTTACCGTTTGCTTCCAGTTTTTTAATAGCATTGGCGAATTTATATTCCAAGAGGCTCACCGAATTATTGATTACCTGATCTGGCGAAAGAGATGCTGACTCATTTTCCAATAATTTAACGGGCATTTGCCTATTTTTATAGTGTACAATGGCCACAGGATAGATCAACTTTTGCGTAGATTCTCCTTGCTCCTGTACGCGGAGGTTAACGGGATTAATCCCTATTTCACTCAATGCTTTCCGACGCGCATTAATATCTTCGATGCTCCCTGCTGCGGGGTCTTCAAAATGATAATCGATATTTCCGCTTTGAGAACGGAAATCGTCCAGCATTTCGCGCACCGCATTTTGCAAGCGTTTGAAACCAGCCGGAAATTCACCGTCGAGCAATACCTCTACGTACACGCGTTCGTCCACCGACCGCAATAGGTTACGGGTCGGTTTGGTGAGTGTAAACCGCTTTTCCTCCGTGAGGTCGAGGTGGGAATAAAAGATGTTAGCCAAAAAATTGACAAACAAAATAATGCCACAAATAAGTCCAAACTGGATAAGCGCTTGTGTGCGGGGCGATCTGCGGGTGGTGGTTTTTTCCATAGCGGGTGCAAAGGTAGAGATTAATCGTTGTTTGCTGAATTTATCGTGGCATGATTTATATCAAGAATTGCCCATCCTGATAAATCAATGTCCCATCAGCGGTAATGCCACCACCTTGAGTCATATCGGTAATCATATCCCAATGTACGGTTGATTCGTTTTTGCCGCCTGTTTGCAGGTAACTTTGACCAATAGCCAAGTGTACCGTGCCGCCTATTTTCTCATCAAAAAGAATATTTTTAGTCATCCGAGTAATGCCGTAATTGGTGCCAATAGCAGCCTCTCCAAAACGCCGCGTACCTGGCAAAGTAAAAATATGATCGAGAAAGGCTTTGCCGCGTTTGGCTTCCCAGCGTTCGATATAGCCTTTTTCTACCCAAAGCGTTACATCTTCCACTTCATGTCCTTGGTAAATACATGGGAAAGTATAATGAATTACACCTTCTACGCTATCCTCAACAGGACTGGTATATACCTCCCCCGATGGCATATTGGTTTGTCCATCGGAGTTGATCCACTTACGCCCATCGCATGAAAACGAAAGATCTGTACCATGCGGATTGGTATAACGAACGGTTTTACTGGCATTGAGCCGATCCACAATCCGTTGCTGATTGGCGCGCAATTCGAGCCAAGCCGCTCGCGGATCTGCTTCATTGAGTTTGCAAGCATTGAACACAAATTGCTCGTATTCACTGAGCGACAACCCTGCTTCTTGGGCCGAAGCATCCGTAGGCCATTGGCAAAGGTT
>JAAFHO010000434.1 GCA_013297575.1 Chitinophagales bacterium | reverse complement strand
ACTGACGTGAAACTGGTTTTCGGGTATCATGGGCCAGCCGGCGGCACTGGTGTACAAACGGCGTGGGTCTTGTGCTTTAAAATGATCTACCCAACGCCCCAAAAAGGCATTTTGATTTTTGCCATCGGGTTCGTTGCCATACGACATCATACAAAAAGAAGGGTGATTGCCGTATTCGCGCAACATTCGCTCCGATTCTTTATAGATAAATTCATCTACTAATCCGCCAGTACCAACGGCACTGCTTTGGTTGGCCCAAAGTGGACTTTCGACATATAAATAAACACCCAATTTATCTGCGGCATCAAAAGCGGCTTCGGGCGGGCACCAAGAGTGGAACCGGAGGTGGTTGAGGCCGTATTCTTGAATGGTTTTGAATATTTTTTCCCAAGGTGCTGCGGTAGTGGGTGGGTATCCGGTAACGGGAAAAGCCGCGCAATCCAAATCGCCACGTAAGAAAATGGGGCGGCCATTGATCGTAATATTAGTGCCTTTTACGCCTATTTCGCGCATCCCAAAAGTAGTGGTTTGCTCAACGCCCTTGGTGGTGCCATTTTTGATTAAAACGGCGGTTAAACGGTATAAATTTGGGGAAAATTCATCCCACAATTGTGGCGATGGTATTGGATAAATGACCTCCAATTGGGTTGATTCGCTATTAAATTGTACAGGTTGTTCAACATCTGGCAACGGCGTTTGGTCGTTTTGTAGCGCAACGGCACGGATAATTAATTTACCCGTAAATCTCTGATTACGAGGTTGTTGCAAAGAAACAACAACTTTGGCCTGTGCTTTTGACACATTGGGATATACCTCTACCTGCTGGATAAATTCGGGTAAGTCGGCATTTAAGGACATTTCACCCGCGATACCGTTCCAGTTGGACTGTGTATGTTCCGAAATACTGTGCGAATTGGGGCCAAGGTGGATTTTTATACGATTATCGACCCGAATACAGATGGTATTTTCGCCTTTTTGGAGGTAAGCAGATATATCGTATTGGTGTGGTGCTACTAAACTATTTTGTGTGCCACAATAGCCGCCATTGATGTACACGGTGGTTTCCCAATGGCACCTTTCCAAATTAAGGATAACCCTTTTTTTGTCCCAATCATCTGGAACAAGCACTTTTCGGCGGTACCACGCAGCACCTACATAATGAGAGGTGGGTTTAAGCCAAAATGGTATTTTAATCTCACCTTCGCGGTATTTTTTATATTTAGCCGAGAAAAAATAGGTGCTGTCTATGATGTCGCCCGTCCAAGTGGATTGGAGCGAAGTCGCATTTCCCTTTCCATTAGTGGCCAATGAACCGGGTAATTGTACGGTTTCTGCAAATGGTTTTTCCCACCAATGCGCTCTAAGTCC
The DNA here is from genome assembly GCA_013297575.1 of Chitinophagales bacterium. Lineage (GTDB taxonomy): Bacteria > Bacteroidota > Bacteroidia > Chitinophagales > Saprospiraceae > M3007. The sequence goes on along the minus strand of JAAFHO010000434.1, from coordinate 3,707 downwards.
CATATCGTTGGGGTCTAATTGCATTTCCCATTTGCCGGATAAAGAGATCGACGATTGCGCAGTCAATACCGCAGACAATAGCAGTGCGAAATATAAAAAAATATACCTTTTCATTGAATTCAGTATTTTAAATATTGTTGAGTATGTTTGTATCAGTGGTGGTCACGAGAGGTTATAATAACTTATCGTACGCCATCATTTCGAGGTGAATGAGGCAACCTTGGTGGTTAATATCGAGCAATAGTGCGCTTTGAAATAGTTCTTTTGCGGTATCGGTATTGCCCAAGCCGAGGTGTCCTAAGCCCTGCAAATACAAGCAGTGAATTTTATTTTTTAAATTCAGATCGGCATCAAAAACCAATAAATCGGGTAACGAAACGGCAAAATAATCAATGTGAATATCGTCTTGGCTATGTTCTGTGCCAAAATGAATCAAGCGATTAAATATGTCGTTGGCTTTTGCAGCGTTGCCCACTTTGCGCCAAGCCAGACCTTGATAAAATATTTTATCGGGTTGGGGATCGTTGTAAAAAATGGCCTGCACTGGCTCGCTAATACCTTCGGTTGATTGTTGAAAATAGCGGAGTGCTGCTGCTGAATCACCCAATTGCGCCAATGCCAGCCCTTTTAGGTAATGAATATCGTTTTCTTGGGCGTTGATCAATTTCCCTTCCCCAAGATTGATGGGATAGTCTTCTGCGCGTTGCAGCAAATCGAGCGCGGTTTGTGTAGCGCCAGATTGAATGGCTTGTTTGGCTAGTTCCAAGTGGCAAATCAAAAACTGCCCAACCACTTTACCCTCGCCGCCCTCCCAAGGGTGAAACTGATAGGTATCGATCAGTTCCTTTGCCGACTGGTAGTGGCCCAGTTGGTTATAAAGTGTAGATCGCTCTAGGTACAAATCGTCGCGGTATTCGACCAAAGGCTGGTATTTTTCCAATAGATCCAGTCGCTCTTGGTGTGGCTTATTGGTCTTTTTATACAATTGGTCCAGTTCCATCAATACGCGGGCATCATTATCGTTGAGATAAAAGGCTTTTTCAAGCGACTGCAATGTTTTTGATGGATTATTTTGTTTATTGTGGTACGCCAACGCGAGGTTGCGGTGCACAGTGGGGAAATCGGCATCTAAGGCTACAGACTGCTCCCAATAATGAATGGCCTCTGGGTATTGTCGCTTGTCGTAGAAGAAATTACCCAAGTAGTACGGCGCTTTGGCATCGTGTGGATTCACGGTCATGGCTGCGCGCAACGCTAATACGTCCTCCAATCGGTTGGGAAAACAATAGTCGGAGGAAGTACCCGCTGCCCGCTGGAAATACGACAGCGCTGCTTCGGGGCGATTGGACTGGTGGTAGCACCAACCGATGTAATAAAAAGCAAGCGGCGAAACAGTTGTGCCGCTGGTTTCTAATAATTGCAACAAGGCAATGGCTTCGTCGTAAGCACCAGCAAGTGCGTAATCCAAGGCGTATTCGGTGAAATTATTTTCCCATTTCCGCGATAACTCATACAGTTGAGCCAAGGTTGCGTCGGCCTTTGTCGGGTTACTCGTTTTTAGCAGTAAATAGTGTTCAAAGATGCAACCATAGTTAAACGGATCAATTTTCAAGGAATCTTCAATTAGGGCAAGGCACGCGTCGGTGTGTCCGAGTTTTCTCAAAATTAGGACTTTCAAATGCCGAGCGGTATGGCTGTTCCAATTGCGCACCAACGATTTTTCTACTAATTCCAACGCCTCTTCATATTCTTTTTTCAGTACGGCAATTCTGGCCAAATTCAAGAATCCCGCATGTTGCCAGGCATCGCTCCACACCGATTTGTAAAAGGCATCAAACGCCGCGTCGTATTGTCCCAAGTAATACAAAGCCCAGCCCAAATTATAATATGCTTCGCCATCGTAGGGGTTGGGGTTGCGCTGCGTGAGGGTAGCAATGGCCGTTTTCAAATAAGGCACTGCTTGTTCTGGTTTGCCTCGACGTAACCACCATAGTCCTAACGCATTGTTGTTGCGGGCATCGTTAGGATCGCGGCGTAAGGCTTCTTGGTAGTAATCTGCAGCAATATAAGTGGCGTGACGGTATTGCTCCAAGTGTAAACCTGTGAGGTAAAGTTGCTCATTGCTGATGGTTTCCGCAGGACTTTTGGCCGCCAGGGCAGGGGCGGGGATCTCTTCGGTAGAGGGTTTGTCTTTTTGGTAACTGACCAATATTTTGCCCGTTGCTACATCCTTCACCGTCACACGAATATCTTCAGGAATATGTGTTTTTGGGGTAGAAATTGTGTATAAATAGGGTGATTCTGGCGCGCATCCAATGGTTTTGGACTCCACTATTTCCCCGTTTGTCGTATTGGTAATTTGTACCTGTAAATGTATGTATAATGCTGTAACGTAGAGTTTTATGGCAATTTTGCTTTCAAAAACTTCTACATTTAGTGCAGCCTCTTTGGTCGCGTTTTTTACAAGCCCCACTTCGGAGTAGGGCATGAAATACTGGTTAAAGGTCTTTTCTTCAAAGGGTTGCAACCAAGAAAAATCGGGCTGATTATCGGTAAAAATCCCCGTCATTAACTCAATATAAGGGCCATCTTCATCCGTTAAATTGCGGTCCCAAGCCAATCCAAACGCTCCATGTCCCCACGTCCATTGTTTTTTGCCTGGTGCAATATGGTGGTTGGCCACGTGCAATAAGCCGCCTTGGGTATCGTGTTCGTAGCCCCCTATAAAATTATATTTAGATGAAACCGCCATGTAAGACGTGGGTACTGGTATGTTTTTATACCTCGAAATATCGGTTCCCGGTGCGTAATCGACCTTGTAATAAATACCTTTTGCGATTGGAAATTCCGATACGTCGCGCCGCCCGTGATCGAATACCGCGTGTACATCTGGAGGGAAAACAGATTGATAATGCTCGCCTACTTTCACCGCCGGATTGGCCCACCAAAGAAAGGTTTGGGGGAAGGGGGTCCGGTTATACAGCCGGCCTTTTATTTCTAAATATGCTTTGCCGGGGTACAACGTAAAACCCGCCATGCCCTTGGTGTGGAACATCCTTTCTACTTCATTTACCCACACGGTTTTGCTGCCATCTTCGTTTTCTTCGATGGTATAATCGATCGGTTCAAATGTGCTGGGGCGGTGGTGTTGTGGCCAGTTGAACTCGATGCCGCCAGAGATCCAAGGGCCGGTAAGCCCTACCAGTGCCGGTTTGACGACCTGGTTGTAATAGATAAAATGCCGTTGTTTTATTTTGTCAAAAGCCATTTGAATCCGGCCGCCCAATTCGGGCAAAACCATGATTTTGAGGTATTTATTTTCGAGGAAGAGCGCATGATAAGTGCGGTCTTCTTTTTCATCAAATATCTTTTCCACGACAGGATGCGGGTACACCACGCCGCTACTGCCTTGGTATACCCTTTTTTCCAAAAACATCGGGTTTTTCTCGGGTGTTCCAATGCCATAAGTGGGTATTACGATATCTTCTTGCCAAACCAAAACTTGATCTGTGGTCATTGATAAGTATGTTTTTGATAAATTGTATGGTTGTTACTCATGGCATATATTTTTTGAAGGTAAGTACTCATTGCTGCCTTCCTATCTGCCACGCTGCAAAAGTCCATCGGTGGAAGATATTTTAGGATAGATGATTTGTTGGTATTGATGGATTATCTTACTATTGTGCTCAAATATTGACCTATGCTGC
>JAAFHO010000433.1 GCA_013297575.1 Chitinophagales bacterium | reverse complement strand
TACATTTGCGTTGGAGGGTAATTCGCCTTCGATCAGGTTGCGCCGACCGTGGTCTTTCGCCGAGGGGCGTACATACACGAATGGCTTACCGAGGGCATCTGCCAATAACGTGCCGTGAGGAATGCCAGCAGTAGCCACCCCCGCAACAGTATCAAAAGTGAATTGCTCGGAGGCTTCTTTGAGACATTGTTTCAAAAAGTTGCGGACAGCCGGGTAGGACAATGCCACGCGGTTATCGCAATAAATGGGCGACAATATCCCAGATGCCCAAGTGAACGGGTCGTTCGGGCTGAGTTTAACGGCTTTGATTTCTAGTAGGTGGCGGGCAACCTTAGCTGCGTAATTTTTTGCGTTTGTCATAATAGTCAAATATTTCCGCAACAAAAGAACCTTAACTCTTTACATTTGCGGGAATTATTAAAAGAAAAATCGTTGCAAATGTATAAAGTCTATGTGAACGGTACACCGTTTTTTATGGGAACTCCTGATTCTACCGGAGAATTAGGTCTTTTACACGATAAAAACGTGTATAACGCACCCTATTTGGGCAAACGCAAGCAGATAAAACAGTATTTAGACCTCTTGGACAAGAATACTCAGGTATCGGCTGTGGTGCTATACGCCGATAATGCGGAGGCGCTTTGGGCCGATTTTCAGTCGTGTTTCAAAATTCAAGAAGCCGCTGGTGGATATGTACTCAATGCTGAGCAAAAATTATTGGTGTTCCTGCGCCGTGGTTCTTGGGACATGCCCAAAGGCAAAATTGACCCAGGCGAAACGCCCGAGGAAGCGGCAGTGCGCGAGGTAAACGAAGAAACTGGTTTGAAAAATATTGAATTGGGTAAATTCCTCGACCTTACTTGGCATACCTTTTCGCTAAAGGGAGATCGTATCCTCAAAAAAACCTGGTGGTACGCTATGCAAACCTCCGACACCAAAGTAGTCCCCCAAACCGAAGAAGATATCGAAAGAATCGAATGGGTAAATCCCGCAGCGTGGGTGGCTTCCGGACCTAAAGTGTATAGGAGTATTTTGGATGTGATTGAATTGGGAATGGGTTAAGTTTTTACGCCTAATATTTGTAGCAAGTTTCGGGTTTTATGTGCTGCCATTTCTACTGACCTTTGCAGTACGAAAATTTATATATTATGACCGAACAACAACAGATTAATTATACCCGAATTGCCACAGCAATTGAGTATATTAAAACAAATTTTCAAGCACAACCCGACTTGGATGAAATAGCGCAGCAAGTGCATTTGAGTCCTTTTCACTTTCAAAGGCTATTTACGGAATGGGCAGGCACTAGTCCGAAGAAATTCTTGCAATACATCAGTGTGCAATACGCTAAAAAATTGCTGCATGAAAACCAAGCAACGCTCTTTGATGCAGCCTATGAAACGGGGCTATCCGGTACAAGCAGGTTACACGACTTATTTATCAATATAGAAGGCATGACACCCGCTGAATATAAAAATGGAGGCCATGCATTGTTGATTAATTTTAGTTTTGCCGAAAGCCCATTTGGAAATATCATTGTGGCATCAACGCATAAGGGCATTTGTTATATGGCTTTTTATGAGGAAGATACAACGGCCTTCTCTCTATTGCAATCGCATTTCCCAAATGCACAATTCAAGCAAAAACTTGACCTCCTACAACAAAATGCTCTATTTGTGTTCCAGCATGATTGGAACAAACTACACCAGATAAAACTACACCTAAAAGGAACTGATTTTCAACTAAAAGTATGGGAAACCCTACTTAAAATTCCGATGGGCCAACTCTCTACCTACGGTACAATAGCAGCACAAATCCAACAACCTAAGGCTTCAAGGGCAGTGGGTACCGCAATTGGGAGCAATCCGGTTGCATTTCTGATTCCATGCCATCGGGTGATTCAATCAACAGGAGCATTAGGTGGATATATGTGGGGCAATACGCGTAAAACTGCCATTATTGGCTGGGAAGGTGCTATAATAAATGGGTAATGTGTCGTAAAAATGCCCCGTATGCTGAACGTATTTCGTCGGGCAACGTAAAACACATCTGTGTAAATGAGAAAAACCGTAAATTTTAACCCTTTTCTCCTTTTCTTATTTCAAAATAATATTTGGCTTTTGAATAAATGACAACATTATCCAATAATTATTTCCATGAATAGTGATAAACCTTTTCAAAAAGGAAAAAGCAAATCTTGTTTTTCTAAAATTTTACCGATTCTGACAATAATTATTTTTAACCCAAAATTGCTTTTTTCGCTGAAAATCGCTTTATCTTTGTGGCTAAATATGGAATTTGATGACAGAAATCAATATTTTCCGTGATCAAGAACCTATTTTTGATATTTTACTGTGCATTTGTTCGTGTTTTTCGCTAATTAACACTTTGCGCAGCCTAATTCTTCAGCATATTAACTTCAGTACATTTTAACTATGTCATTATCACGTTTCAACGCATTACAAGCCATCGAAAATCGCCCTGATCCTTTTTTCTTTGAAGAAGAAGGAGCAGCACCTACTATTGCGTCTTATTTCGGAGAAAATGTCTTCGGAGAAGAGGCGATGAAAAAACACCTCAACGAATCTGCTTATATTAGCGTAAAAGCATCTATTCAAAGCGGCCAAAAACTAAGTAAAGCCGTAGCAGATGTGATTGCAAATGGTATCCGCGAATGGGCACAGGAAAAAGGATGTACGCACTTTGCACACTGGTTCCAGCCATTGACGGGCAAAACTGCAGAAAAACACGACTCTTTCTTTACAATGACACACGACGGACGCGTTATTGAAGAATTTACAGGCGATGCATTGGTACAACAAGAACCCGACGGTTCTTCTTTCCCTTCTGGCGGTATGCGTAGTACTTTTGAGGCACGTGGTTATACCGTTTGGGATCCATCCAGCCCTGCTTTCATCATGGAATCGGGCGATGGCAAAACCCTTTGTATCCCTACTATCTTTGTTACTTACGGCGGCGAAGCGCAAGATTACAAATTGCCGTTGTTGCGCTCTCACTCTTTCTTGGATAAAGCAGCAGTACCTGTTTGCCAATTATTCGACAAAGATGTAAATAAAGTAACCGCTACCCTTGGATGGGAGCAAGAATATTTCTTGGTGGATGAAGCATTGTTCAATGCGCGTCCCGACTTGGTGATGACTGGCCGTACCTTAGTAGGCCGTCCTGCTGCCAAAAACCAACAATTGGAAGACCACTATTTTGGCTCTATTCCCGAGCGTGCCTATGCATTTATGCGCGACCTCGAAACAGAATGCCACAAACTCGGTATTCCAGTACGTACCCGCCATAACGAAGTAGCACCTGCACAATACGAGGTAGCACCTATTTTCGAAGAAGTAAACGTAGCCGTTGACCATAACCAGTTATTAATGGATGTAATGGAACGTGTGAGTCGCCGCCACAAACTCAATGTGTTGTTGCACGAAAAACCATTCGCTGGTATCAATGGTTCGGGTAAACACAATAACTGGAGTATGGGTACCAATACAGGTGTTAACCTTTTATCACCGGGTAAAGATCCTTCTAGAAACCTACGTTTCTTGACATTCTTTGTGAATACCATCATGGCTGTTCACAAATATGCTGATATTTTGCGCTCGTCCATTGCGCATGCAGGTAACGACCACCGCTTGGGTGCTAACGAAGCACCCCCAGCCATCATTTCTGTGTTTATCGGCGATGCGATGAGCAAATTGCTCAATCAAATTGCAAATGGTAAAAAAACAGACGAGTCTGCTGTTAAACGCGCCATCGACCTGATTTCCAAATTGCCTAACCTCGAGTTGGACAATACAGACCGTAACCGTACCTCACCATTCGCATTTACAGGTAATAAATTTGAGATCCGTGCCGTAGGTAGCAGCCAAAACTGCGCAGGTCCAATGACGGTTATGAATACGATGATGGGGCTGCAACTCCTTGATTTTAAAGCAGATGTGGACAAACATGCTTCAAAAGGATTGAGCGAGGAAGAAGCCATTTTGATGGTACTCAAAAACTATATCCGCAAGTCACGTGCCATTATTTTTGAAGGCAATAACTACTCCGACGAGTGGAAAGCAGAAGCAAAAGAACGTGGGTTGAATAATTTTGCCAATACACCAGAAGCATTGGATGTTTTAGATTCCAAAATGGCTGTAGAATTCTTTGGCAAATCTGGTATTTTGAATGCCAAAGAATTAGAAGCGTTTTATACCGTTCAATTGCACAATTATGTTACCAAACTCAATATCGAGGCCAGCGCTTTGTCTGAAATGGTAACATCTCAAATCATTCCTGCAGTATTGCGCCAACAAACAGAATTGGCCCAAAACATTGCAGCATTGAACGCCATAGGCATGCAAGATGCAACTGATCTTCAAAAATCAACGATAAAGGAGATTATCAGCAATCTATCAGCCATCAAGGAAGGCTTGGAGAAAATGGATAAACATTTGGAAAAAGCACACCATTCCGACTCTGTTCGCGATGAAGCAGAATTACTTTGCAAAAAAGTAAAACCACAAATGGAGGCCATCCGTGATGCCGTAGATGCACTAGAAGGTATTGTTGATGACCAGTACTGGCCATTGGTGAAATACCGCGAAATCTTACGTGTGCATTGATTTTAATCAAAGATCTTATTCTTATATAAAACCTTCTTGATACAGGCCGTTGGACTTCATTGTTCAGCGGCCTGTTCTTTTTAGAACATATCGGGATTTTTATTTGAATCTCATGCCTAAACAAAAGAGGCTACCAAGCATAACGCCAAGTAACCTCTTTTTTATGATTTATCGTCAAAATAACAATTCACTACTTTCGCCCATCCTCCCTATTCTTATTATTCGGATGAGGCGTTCAAAGACACCTGAAGGCCTATTATTACCTTCTACTCGAGGAGAACGATTAACCGCCGCCTGATTTGTTCGGGTTCTTGTTATCGCCTTCTGGACGCGGAGGTCTGTTATTGCCTTCCGGTCGAGGCGGACGGTCACCGCCACCTGGTTTGTTCGGGTTCTTGTTATCGCCCTCTGGACGTGGTGGCCTGTTGTTGCCTTCTGGTCGAGGCGGACGGTCACCGCCGC
>JAAFHO010000432.1 GCA_013297575.1 Chitinophagales bacterium | reverse complement strand
AAAGGATTTCCCGACCAATCCATTCCTCGGTTTTAATGCCAATTTTAGTTTTTTGGACAATGCACCCGCCAATACGGCACAGGTCAAATTTGTACAATACTATTATGATTTTTTTGACGATCTCCTCAAAGCATACAATGAATTTAGGTGGACAGGTGCCGAATTATTGTGCGTTTGTTGTCCGCCGGATGGACTTTTCCCACGTCATTTGATGTTGGGCGAAGTATTCCCAACAGCCAATGCGGTATTGTACAGGCATACTTTCCTCTCTTCTCCGGCCACTTGTTGTAGTTGTGAGGAGGAAACAGCGGAATTGTTATTGCTGTTCCGCAGGTTGGTAGAAATGATTGAGCGTTTTACCAATAACCCGCCTTTGTCCGATATCAGAACGTCCTCTAATTTGGATGGTCAAATCAAAATAACGCCCAGTAAATTGGCCGATGTATCACTTTCGGACAAATGTATCCCGTATTACTATACTCAAAATGGTACTCCTCCCCTATTCCAACTTTGGAATGCCGTGAAAACACGTCGAGGCAGGGCCACACAGAACCTCAGTTACCGCGCCAATGAATACGCCACCGCAGATTTTGTAAAAAGACCCCTGTTATATGACCTAGAGCCTTATAATTTCTTGCGGATTGAAGGACATTTGGGCAAAAACTATATTTCCGTATTACAAACCTTGGTGGCACTCAAAAACCAAAACCGATTGCCCATTGAGATTATCGCCTTACGAACTGGTACTTTTGATGAAAAAATAGCCATCGACCTAAGTAAAGAGGAATGTACTTTTCAGGATTTAAATTCATTGTACAAAACCCTCCGGGAAGAAATGCGCTGTTTTTTCTGCAAAGAAATGCAGTATTTCTATGACCTAGATTCAAGTATAAAATCCACTAAGAATGAACCGTTCTCGCCGAAAGTGCCGCTATTAGTGGACTGCGCTCCTAATTTTTTGGTTCAAAACGGCACAATAGGCGAGTTATTCGAAAATTGGTACGCCACCAATGCGCAAAGCCCTTATGGCGACCCAGATGCTTTAAATTTAGTAGCATTTATCAATAATTTGGAAGGCAGCACCAATAATTATCTGCTGATTTATATCATTTATTATATCCATTATATCACCCTAGTGCTGCCAGAAGCACTGGAGGACTTGGACTGCGCGGAACTCGAAAACCGTTACCTCGATCTTGAAAAAATAGCCGTCGCGCTGGAAAATTACCACGAGGAAGCCATTCCAAAATTAGAAGGAACAGCCAATATTTTGACTTGGGAAGAAATTGACGACCGTATTGAGGCCATTCTGTTTGCCTGCAAATTTGATCCGATTAAGGCACTTTGTATGGAATATGAAAACCGAATTCGGGAGATTAAAAAGAAACATTTCCTTAGTTTCTTTTTGCAAAAAAATCCAGGTATTCAGCACAAAGCGGGCGTTCCGATGGGTGGCACATTTATCATTGTTTACCACGACGATCCTGATCCGTTGCGACCACCGTTTAATGATTCTTTCCAAATTACGGGGTTGACCACCAATATCAATCGGGTCAATTTGGGTACTCAAAATACACGAGCTCTTTCCTCCGCTATTACCAATATTCAAAAGAATCCGGCATTTATCAATAATCCCGATTTTCAGGCACTTTTTGTCGGGCTGACGGGGCAAACCCTCAACGCTACTTTTACCTCTGGGAAAGGAAACACCGACGAAGAAGTGCAGAAAATAGTCGCTGAAACCGTTGCTGGTTTTACAGATGGCACCGTCATTGCCGATTTCTATTTGCCGTATATCTGTTGCTCCGATTGCGCGCCGGTGCAGTATGTATTGCCGCGGCCTCCGCTTGGTTTTGCACTTACTTTGGGCTGTACTACTAGGGATAATATTTCTACAGCGGTGATTACGCCTCAAGGTGGAGTTGCACCGTTTACCGTCCAAATAGACGCGCAGCCCGCACAGCCACTGGTGAGTACGGTACAATTGACTGTCGGCCCGCACACGCTCATTATCCGCGATAGTGAAGGATCTGAATCTGCTCCCCAAACGGTAAATGTACCTGCTCCATTGGTGATAGTAGCACCCACATTTATTGATAATCCAGCCGATGGGACTTATCAAGTCACGTTTACGATTACGGGAGGCCAAGCACCTTACACCCCAATTGATGGCGTTGGGACGATTAACGGCAATGTATTTTTGAGTGCTCCGGTATCGAGTGGAAAAACGATTCCCGTGAGCATAGGAGATAGTGCTGGTTGTAAAACCTCAGAAGAATTTACCCATGAAGTGCCAGCGGGCTGCGATTTGCCTTGCGATGGTATTGCCAAACGTTGTGGTTATCGTTTTTGGATACCCGTCTCCACCGAGAATGCGCCATACAAGGCTTATAAAGCCAAGGTGCCTGAATTTTCTTTTGAAACACCACAAGGCGGTGTAAATTTAGCATCGGAGATCGAAAACATTATTCAGTCGACCAATGGGCCACTCAATACCAATTTTGAAAGTGTAGTGAAAATATGGCTTGAAAAAATAAACGACTTGATAGCCAATAAAGTAGGAAGTACCGATTATTTAAAATTGGAATATACGCAAGCATTCACCGATACTTTTGGTACACTTTGGATTGAATATTTTGAATGCTTAAAATTCAATTTTACCATTGATTCCCAATTTTTAAAACCCAATACACCCGAACGAATCGGAACGGAGTACGACAATTCGGGTACGAAAGTTACAGTGACCAGTGTTACAGGTGGACAAACGACAGCATCTTTTCCGGCATTCAACTGTACCATTATTGATAAATGCTCGCCCAATCGTCCAATCAAAAACATTTGCGAAAAACTGAATATTCGTCTTGGAATTGACCAAAAAGCAGATAGGAGAACGATTACTTTAAGTCCCAAAACGGAGGAAAAAGTAGAATTAACTCAATTCTTTTGGGAAGTAGAAGACGCTACACCGCCGTTTTCTAATGAAAAATCGGCCACCTTTACATTTGAAAAAAATCAAAAAGGCGTAAAAAATATTCGGTTAACAGCCTTTACCAAAGAAGGATGTAAAGTAGAAGCCACCAGCCGAATTGATGTCCCAGAAGGTGACAGCAACCCCACCAATCCAACGGGCGGCGGTATTGGGGGAGGCATAGGAGGAGGCGTTGTTGTAGGCGGCGGTACAGTGGTCACTGGCGGTGGCAGGAACCGTAAAACCAACAAACCTAAATGAGTACCTTAGGCACACATATTATCCGTCAACAATACCTCGATATTAGTTTTGAAGGTACCGAGCAGGAAGGCATGGCACTCCAACAACAAATGACTAGGGTATGTATGCACCAGTTGATACCAGCCATGGAGGCTATTTTGGATCGGTTGGCACCAGCGGGGCAACATTTGTACATTGACAAATTGGATATTGACCTAGGGAAAATGGAATGGGACGATGTAAGTACGGCGTTAAAACCTACTTTTTTGGAAAATTTGGAGACGGCTATTCAACAAATATTAGCCGACCATCAACATAGCCATACCATTGTAAATAGTGACACGGCGCAAGAGGGTATTCGCATATTGGATCAATATCTTGCTGATTTTGAGGTTTTTATATACTTTTTAAAACACGGCAGAATACCTTGGAATGCCCTATCACTGACCATTCCAAATGCATTAAAAACAACGGAGTTAAAACGATTACGCGAAATGCTTAGGTTGTGTCCGCCTGCTCGGGCGCGACTGTCATTGCAGGAGAAGACGACTATTTTTGAACAAATTCTGGGTACATGTTCAGATGCAACTGTAATGGAAATAAAGTACGTGATGAGCCTATTTCAAGCAGAAGCACACCAAATATTTAGACAAAAAATAGTAGAAGGCGTGCTGGAATTGTGGGCTTATGGTACAGTGACCGTACAACGAAATGAAGTATTCACCAAGGCCATACAATTACTACATTCGGATAAAAACGCGAAAGCCGTTGCTTTTTCAAAAGTATTGGCGACAAATACGATAAAACTGCCTGTTGAATGGGCTCCATTGGCTGTATTGCCAATGGATGCTACCATTCAAAACTTGACGTACACCGATGATTCGCTAGCAGTTTATATTAATAATGCCGGATTGGTATTGCTGCACCCTTTTTTACCCATGTTATTTGAGGGGACGGGTATTGCCAACAACGGACAAATCATCGACCCAGAACGCGCAGTACAACTCTTGCATTACTTGGCAACAGGTCACAAAACCACACCCGAAGAAATGCTTGTACTGCCCAAAATATTATGCGGAATTCCAATTGAAATGCCCATTGACTTGCAGCCTAGTTTGCGTCCCGAAGATATAGAAGAAGCAGACGCACTACTCCTTGCGGCAATCCGTCATTGGTCGGTGCTACAAAACACCTCTCCAGATGGCTTGCGTGGTACTTTTTTGCTCCGACCCGGCAAATTGACCTCCACACCCGACGGCGCATGGACGCTTCAAGTGGAAACCCATTCTGTTGATATTTTGCTCGCCCAATTACCGTGGGGCATTTCCATGATTCAATCCGCGTGGATGCCGAACATGCTCATGGTAAATTGGGAAGGTTAACGTTTTTTATTCATTAACACATGAAGTCCAGTTCAGAAAAATCCACGAAAAGTACCTCCACCACTGCCACTCCAGCAGTAGCGGATCGTCCTTTTTTTGAAAAAGCGGGCGGTGGACAGTTTTTTGAACCTACAAAAAGTAGTGATGCGCCATCGGTACAAATGAAACTTGCGGTTAACCAACCGGGCGATAAATTTGAACAGGAAGCGGATAGAATGGCAGATAGAGTGGTAGATCGTTCAGCCCCCAAACAGAGCGCACCATGTAATACTTGCAGCGGAAAAGGAAATATCCAACTCAAGCCCATTGAAGATAAAAAGGAGCAATCCAGCCCAAAACAAAGCACCCCCTGCATGACCTGTGGGGGAATGGGCAAAGTACAACTCAAGGCGATGGAGTCAGCAGTACAAGGAAAAGCCGAAAAAGAAATGGTGCAAAAGAAAGAGGAGAAAGGTAATATGATACAAGGAAAAGCCGAAAAGGAAATGGTGCAAAAGAAAGAAGACAAAGGCAATATGATGCAAGGAAAAGCCGAAAA
>JAAFHO010000431.1:4747-5141 GCA_013297575.1 Chitinophagales bacterium | reverse complement strand
AGACACAGATCGGTTTCTACTTACCATCTGCTACAGCAGCGAAATTGACAGTATATGACGCTACAGGTCGCACGGTTTATACCGCTAATGGCGACTTTGGCAAGGGGTACAATGCATTCACAATTGATCGTAAGGTAATCACTACAGTAGGTAGTTTGTACTACAAAGTGGAAACTTCAACGGACAGTGGTGTGAAGCAAATGATCCAAATGAAGTAGTATTCGTTGATTCAACGATTCGATATGATGGGGATTGGGGCCTTGTGTCCCAATCCTTCAATACCGAAAGAAGGATTAGAAATTTAATAAAAAAAACGGCGCGTCGGGGGTAAAACCCTGAACGCGCCGCTTTTTTTATTATTAATCTAACGTGAGTTCGGTCATTGGGTAATTTC
>JAAFHO010000431.1:0-4737 GCA_013297575.1 Chitinophagales bacterium | reverse complement strand
ATTAATCTAAGACTTTCTATATTAAAAATGGTACGGCCTCTCCTTCAATTACAGATACTCCCCAAAAGGAAATTTGTACCGATGGATATAGGTCAAGTAGAGCAGAACGTATCCATCCCAAAGAGGGGATCATAGATTGTCCTGCATTTTTAAGATTAAATTTCACATTGTTAGTAGGGAAATGTTGCACGATAACCCAATGGTTTTTATCCAATTTTAACAAAAAATCAATGCTTAATTCCAGCAAGCGGCCTTGATATGTCCATTGAAGTGGAACAGATTTTTGAATAGTAATGGGCGTGAATTGTTGCTGTAGCCAAGTATGGAAAGATGCTACTTGTGTGGTTAAAAATACTGGATTGATTTCCAATTGCCTAATGGCAACTTGGTGTTTGGCGAGTGTTGGATCTGCCGGTTGGCTGGCATTACACAATGCTAGGATAGCACTATCGATGGGTAAGGCACTTTCCAATCGGGGCGCAAAAGTGATGGATTGGCCTAGTTGCCAGTTTATGCCATCGGGAACGGCCTCTGTCTGGATATTAATCCGATAAGTTTCCTGGTATTGCTTTCCTGCATGAGGCGCATGGAAAGGGAATAAAGGTTCTTGAATAAAAGAAGTGCCAATATCAATTGGTTGATAAATTTGTTCCAAATGAGTATATAAAACCCGACCATTGGAAGTAAAGAAAGGTGTTTCTTCGGTATCATCTTGTAGGGTAGTGGCGGCTTCATTTCCGTGCGAAAACACACGATTGAGCCAAGGTGTGCCTTTTTTACTAGTTGGAAATACCAAATAGTCACGCGCGCGGGTAAGACCTACATATAATAGTCGGGCCTCTTCATCCAGCGCTTGCCGAGTTGCTATCCCAAATGCTTCACTTTGCTTTACCTGTTCTTCGAGGAAAGTATTTGTTTTTTGATCTGCATAAGGATTTACCCAAAAGCGTAACCATCGCCCAGCAAGGATATTGTCGAGATTAGGGGCACTTTCCGATACCAAGTTGATCTCCCACACATTTTCCTTCAAATTTTGATCGAGATTGTGGCAAATACAAATAGGGTATTCCAATCCTTTACTCCGGTGATAAGTAAGGACATTTACGGTATCCGCACTTTCACCACTGCCTTGATAATCTTTTTGTGCTTCGGATAATCGATTGAGCCAAAGCAGAAAACCGCCAATAGTAGAAGCCGTGTGTAATCTGTTACAAGCCGATTCGTACTCAATGGCATACCGGCGGAGGACTTCTATGTTATCCAAACGTTGAATTGCGTTACCTAAACTGGCAGCAGTGCGGCGTAGGTTGGTTTCCGAAATCAATAAATCCAGTGCTTCGGCGGCGGAACGGGTATGTAGATCAGTGCCTGGAGGAGGAATATCCAATGCCGCCCACTTTAATTCAGGCGCTGCCTCGGATAATTGGAGTAGAAGAGTTTCGAGTGTAATTGTGCCACCAATGAGTTTAATTTCCGCAGCACTTAAGCGATCATTTGGATTGACCAGCCGTTTGAGCCATGCCAAAATGAGTTTTATTTCAGGTGTTTCGAGCAAGCCTGTTCGAGAAATACCTGCTTTTAACCCTGCATTATGCAATGCTTCTGCTACGTGCTTACACCCAGTATTGTTTCGGCATAAAACGGCAATATCACCCGGTTGAACGGCACGTACTTTTTTACGGTTTTTGTCAAAAACAAGTACCTTTCTTTCAAGTAATACTTTGATTTGATGGGCAATGCATTGTTCAACCCAAGGCATTTTGGGTACTTTTTTTTCATCTATTTGGCTAATAAAATGCCAATGTATTAACGCCGAATGCTGATTTAATAAAGAAGGATCATGCTCTTCCCAAAATTTGGTATCATCGGCTTCGGAGAAAGCTGGTTCAAGAACAACCTGTTCCATAGGCGTATGATCAAATGCTTTAACAAAAATAGCATTCACCGCTTCTACAATATCGGGGCGGCTGCGCCAACTTTTTTTTAGGATATTTTCTGATTTCACACCACCGGTTGCATCAATAATTGCCTGCATCAAGGCTGGTTCGGCACCTCGAAAACCATATATGCTTTGCTTGGGATCGCCTACCCAAATGGAATGCTTCGCAATTTGGCTGAGTTGAAGAAAAATATCCAATTGAATAGGTGAAGTATCCTGAAACTCATCCACTAACAGTAAATCCAGTTCATTCCGCAAGGTATCCCGCACCGATTCCACGCGTAATAATTTACTGATATAGGTCTCCATGTCGGTGTAGTCAATCAAGCCACGCTTCTGCTTATATTGCTCGTATTCAGAAAGCGCATCGGTGGCAATATCAAAAACTAAGGCGATGAAATTTTTTATATCATTTTGAAAATCAGGCGATTCCAAATGTATGGCAACTGTTGTTTGCAAGTTCTCTAGCAGTTCACGGCTTTTGGCACCAACGTTTGTTTTACCCAATTTTATCCATTCGTGCCAATTCAATTCTCCGCGCCATTTGAGTTCGGTTTCCATTTGCTGAAAAGTAATGATCGCATCTTTGGTTGTTTTGGTACCGTCTAGTTCATTGGCATTGAGTGCTGCAATAGTTTGTTCTAATGCCGAAATCAGGCGATTGTATAGTGTTGTTGTCGAAATATTAGCAACTGGAGGTAGAAATGCAGCAAATGTTTCCCATGATTTTTGCTTGCTTTTTTCTAATACATCTTTAGAGAAATTATTAGCGCGGGCCACATCGGTAATTTTTCGAATGGAATCGCGCCAGTCATAAGGTACTGTACTAAACGATTTTTTGGATAACCCAAGTCTTTCCGCCAAGCGGTTCATAAGGTCGGTGCGTTCGTTGGTCAAAATCTGTGATAATGACTCATTAAAAAGCCGTTGTTCATCCCCATCCGCGATAATCTCAACGAGTGGCGATACGCCTGCTTCAAATGCAAAACGCTGTAGCAATTTTACGCCTATACTATGCACGGTGCCGATCAAAGCACTGCCTAGTTCGTTAGCGGCCTCACTGTTGCCTTCTTCCATCAAGCGGGCACGGACGCGTTCTTGTAGTTCTGCCGCCGCTTTTTTGGTAAAAGTAGTGGCAATAATAGCAGATGGACGAACTCCTTTTGAAAGCATTTCAATCATTCGCCCAGTTAAAGTGTAGGTTTTGCCGCTACCAGCACCAGCGGAAATGACTGTGATTTGGAGATTAGACATTTGAAAAAGGCGGTTTTGAATGAGTAGTTTTTAGATGGAAAAAAGTAAAATTGCAAAGAGTTGCCGCTGTTTTTGTGTTTAATCATCACATCATCCTAACCCTTGGATCCAGCCAAGAAAGCAATAAATCCGCAATAAGGCTGCCGATTATAGTTACTGTTGCTGTGAGTAAAACGATGGTCATCAGTACTTGAAAATCTTGATTAAGTATTGCCTCATACGTAGCATAACCCAAACCGTTGATATTAAAAATAAGTTCTACTAAGATGGCTCCGCTGAGTACACTGGGTAGCAAATTACCAAAGAGCACAACGATCGGAAACAGCGCATTTGGGAAAATATGTCGCCAAAGAATGTTCCGATTGGGAAGGCCTTTGGCCTGTGCAGTCCGAATAAAATCTTGTTGGGCTACTGAAATAACACCAGATCTCATTTGTAGCGCAATAAAAACCAGTGTATGCATACTCACCGTAATAATGGGCAATAAAAGCCGCCCTTTATTCGCTATAATCCAAGCCCCAAACGAAGATACCTCATTATTGTAAACAGAGGTGCCTACGCCTCCTATGAACGGAGAAAACCAACCTTGGCCTGGGGTAGCAAATAGATACCGCAACACACAGCCGATCAAAATGACTGGAGAAACATAGAGCAAAACAAGTATGTATTTACTGAGTTTGTCCCATTTAGGGTGGTTGCCTAATATAAGCCCAATAGGTATGGCCAGGCCAAATGCCAAGAGCAAAGCCATTATTTTAATAAATAAAGTAACCCGTAATGGGTAATAGATTTTTTTCCAAGGGGAATGGTTTTCGCTAGCGTACTTCGCCGTTAACCAATCGTGGTATTGGTTATTGAGTCCATACCAGTGCAAGGCAGGGATACCCCAACCACTAGTAGGATAAATGTCTGTTAAACAGTTTTTTAGACGATCTATGGCAGTACCAGGTGGTAATTCAGCAATTAATTTGGCGCAATCTACCGGTTTAGTTGCTGTTTTTAGCAAACTAATGGTCTTGTTTACCTCGGTGCGTTGGAGCAACGAATCGGGTAATGTTTCTATCCATCGAATGGATGCAGCAAGTTGTGCTTCATATTCTTTTACCCTAATCCAATCACCACATTGCAAAGCCAGTTTTTTCATCTTATTTTTGCGCCAAACTGGCTGAATTTTGTAAAGGGTATCCGGCAGACAAGTTAAACCAATAGCGCAATAAAAATTAGGCTTATCAATATGCAAATGATGCGCTTGTTGCGTTAGATACGCACTTTCAGCATCGGGATCATTGGTTGCGCCTGAAAAAGATTGCCCACCGTGTGCCGCCATTGGATCATCGGTGACTGATTGCCCCATCAGGAACACAATGACCGAAATGAGAAAAAGGGTCGGTATTGCAATAATTATCCGTTTTATTAAGTATTTAAGCATAAATAACGACGTAAAGGTATTTAAAAAATGTATCTAGGAACGATAAAAGAATAAGTTAGCACTTTTGGGTAGATTAATTTTTGCTCAGACAAGTATCTTTTAGTGCGAATAGTGG
>JAAFHO010000430.1 GCA_013297575.1 Chitinophagales bacterium | reverse complement strand
GTTTGGCCACATCATTGACGACCATTTTTGTGATTTGCACCCCATCGTTTATATCTTCGGGGTCGATGGTCATTAGACGTTGCGCACCTTTTTTATAGATATTCGGGTACAATTTGAAGATAATCTGCTTCAATGTATCGGGGCTTTGATTGGTATAAACAATCGTTTCTTCGCCGCTGACCAGCCGTGTTTGCGGGTCAAATTTTATTTGCAAATCGTACGCCGCGTGGTTTTGCCAATATTTTGCACCGGGCATTCCATCTTTACTACGGGTATTTTTATCAAAAGCCGCTTGAAACGTGCGGTTGACTGGCAATTGGGCTTGGGCTATATTTGCGGTAAAAACGCACAAAAAAAAGCAAAAAAGCGTATTTTTAATAGACATTATCATTGTTTTGTGTAAAAGCGTATCGCTGGATATGGATGTTCTGCGCCACAAAACTACGAAATTACTAGATAGCAATACACTTCATTATTCACCTTATTGCCTAATTTGATACCCTACCGTAATCCAGTATTTTTTGGGATTGAACCACTCGTACCGATCCAATAGGAATGGAGCGTCAAATCCTTTGTAAAAAAGATCATAATAAAAAATCAAACCATCTTTTTTAGTAAAATTATACAGCCGATGACTGACCAATACATCGAACCTACCGAATTTGAATCCTATGCCTGGGTTAAATTCCACGCCATCGAACCATAGATTTCTGTGTTTAACAACCGCTGATTTTTCTCCATCAATTTTACGACTATCCCTAATCCTTTTATTAAAACAAATAGAAGGTAATACACCAAAATTAAGATATACATTTGCTTTATTCGATGATATTTTTAATAAATAAAATTGTAGATCAATAGGGGCTTGTAGCAAGCTTTTGGAATATTTGCCTATTCGAGAGTCGATTCGTGCCGGCCATACGTTATCCCGTTGGTATATTGGGTTATAAGTTCGGCCAAATTTAGTATTACTTACTGAATAATTGATGCCTGTTTTAAGTCCAAATTGCCCCAATTGTAGCCATCTTTTTTGCCAACTCAGGCTGTATTGAAAATCATATTCCTGATCTTCACGTTCCAAAATATATGCTACTAATTTAGGCGAAGTTTCAAAAAGTCGCCTATCTTGTACAGCCCAAGCCGTGCCAAAACGAATTTCTGAATGGTTTAAAATTTTTTGTGCATTTAGTTTTGATTGGGCAATTGTACAAAGTACAACAGATAAAAAGAATTGTGTGTATTTCATAGTTGTGGTATATAATGAAAAAATATTGACCTTTTTGGCATAATGTTCTAATCTAATCTACACCCTAAGCAAATAATTCGCCCCAAAAGAATAGCGCATTTTATTAAATTTGTACTCCCCTCGATACGGAATAATGCCCCTCAAATCCAGCACACAATTGGAGCTTACTTTTTTGCCAAAACCCACAGACACCCCTTTTACGTTATAGTACCAAAGGCGTACTTTTGCTGTGCCAGCCAGTATTTGAGGGCGGGTTATCGGTAATAGATTATTATCTGTGACTGCCGCATACCCCAAAGCAATATTCCAATCGCGTTTTTTGCCGTAGTAAAAACGTACACCTAATATACTATTGCTCACATAGCCATTGATCTGCCGCTCTGGCGATCCGCCATTTAAACCAATCCACCAATCGCGCTCTGCAAAAGCAGCAGTATAGAAACGAGGCAGCAAATACTCTGCCCCAAGACTTCCCGATACACCAAACCGCCTCTTTTCTTCGCCTAAAAGGTAATTATTGGTGATCATAAATGTTCGTACCCCAAGTTTGAAATGAAACCGCTGTGCATATTTGTCGCGTAGTGGTTGAGCGGTGGTTTTGTTTTGGATATGGTATTTTATGTTTAGTGAACTAAGTGGGAGGCCACGCACAGCAAAAAATTTGCTGTACCGAAACAATTTAATAAATCCAATCTCTGCATTGCCTAATCTTATTGCATAAGATAAATTTACATAACGAACATTCCTAGATAGACTATAAAAAAAGAAATCAAGTGGTGACTCATGATAATATCCATAATGCCCAATACCAAATATACTCATTTTACGGTGGTACAAAAGGCTGATCATGTTTCCTCTTATCCTGTGGGTTAAATTAGTATAGGTCTTAGTAGTAATCGTACTGTCTGGAATAAATACACCATATAGGCCGCGATCAAAATAAAGTGATAATGAAAATGGCTTCTTTTTATGTCCGATATCTATCCCGAATGAGGGAGAAAGCCTTATTTCTATAGCTTGGGTAAAATCAGGACTCTCGAATTCCGAATTAAACATTCTTATACCAACTGTTGGCGAAAATGTAAATTTTTTAAGATATTGACCGTATATGTCAAGAGTAGTAGCAAAAAAGAAAAAAATGAGTAAGTTGAGTTTCATTATACCTTGAGTTACGGGCAGGAAATAGTCTCCTGCCCGTTTATTAAATATTAAATTAAATTCCAGAAAGCGTAAAAGTACATTTTTCATTTGATCTCGAAATTGTAGCACCTCCAGGAGTTAACGTCGACCAGTAACTCGTAGATGGGCCACAGAATTCTCTGCAATACCATTCATTGGAAAATTTCATTTGCCCTTTGACACCTATCATTGATTCGCAAGGTGCTGAAATTGTCCAAAAACTTGCATACCAGTCATACTCATAAAACACCATATACCAACTCCCTCCATCCCAAGTAGGATCCGACGCTGCTCCTAAAATACGATCTGTATTAAAAACAGTCGTCATGTTTTTGATAGTCTTACATTTAACTCTAGTGAAAAACACATCAGACTTATCGAATGTTGCCATATAAGAGGGAGATGGTGTATATCCATGTAGTAGTCCTTTAATATCAGACTTTCCATTATTTTCATATCTATAACTCTCTCCATTTATAACAAAACTGGACATAGTTATCCTAGTTGTCCGATCTGTTACAACATCAGTTGGTGGAGGTACGCTTCCTTGCGAAGCAGAACCATCTTGTCCTGGGCCAACAATAAATACAGCACGCGTATTTTGACTTGCTTCTGCTTGTCCTACCAATACTTCTGTATCGCCCTTCCAGCCTGCTATATCGTCGCAGTCATTTACTTCCTGCGCAATTAAAACGGTGGCATCAAAAGAACTGCTACTTGCTAACGGCTTTGCAATGTAGTGAATAACTGGATCATAAGACTGGCCTTTGTACGTCAACTTGGACTTTAGGTAAGCATTGGCGTCCCAATTTGCGTCATTTACTAAAGTAGCAATTCCAGGTTCAACACCTTTGGGATATACTGTCTCGGCAGATACAGATGAACGAATTTTATCGTTCAAAAAAGTGGCGAAAGCAGTATTTCCATTCGCTAAAGTAAGTAGCGAAGGAGAAATACCTTGGTTGTTGACTGTCATGGCGTTTAGCATGTATGCACGATAAGTCGGATTTTTAGCAGCTTCTTTAACTGCTTTTGCGTAATGATATAAAATCATGTTTACGCGGTCATTTTCTTGGTCATCGGGCGTGTTAACCGCTTCCAATACTGATTTAGGGTCGCAATGTCCTGAATTGCACTCCGAGCAATAATCGTCACAGCTCGGAACTAGTGTACTCAATACTTCACCTTCAGCAAGCGTTGGCTTACCCTCTTTGGTACAAGATGAAACAAGGAAAGTAGTTACCACAACACCAAAGGTAAGGGCTAATGTTAAAACCACAAAGCGGTTTAAGTTTTTTCCGAAAAATCGGAGATTTGAGAAATTCTTCATAAAAAATGTTTGAAGTGTGAAAAAATGTTTAAATGTAAAATATACTTAAAAATAAAAATAGCGACTTCTGCCCAAGTGGAGTAAAATATCCATAGGTATAGCTATGCCTTCGAGAAGACATGTAAAAGGCTGACAAGTAAGCCTGTCTAAAGGCAATAAAAGTCACAGCACGGAGCATAAATCTTCGTACAAGCCTAGTAAAAAAAGAAAAAAATGTAGAAGTAAGGATTTAGCCAAACCTAAGTGGTCAGGCGGCTAGACTGAATTCTACTAAAAGCACAGATTAAATTTTATCCACTAGATCAAATAGATGCAAGAACTTTTGAAGAAAATGTACAAGATGAGGAATTGAAAATACCATGATTGTAAAGATAGTTTGGTTGGTGATTTACTTATTTGAATAAGTAGTGAGTTTTTCCGAGTAATATTATTGTTTAAACAAAAGTACATGTATTACCTTTGTCGAACCAAATTTTTTATTAATCGTTTTCTAATAGTTTTTTAATAATATAGAAATGGAACATCAACGTTGGTTTATTGGCCAAAAATTGTTGCAAGCACTCGAAGATAAAGGTTATACACAAAGTAGCTTTGCTGAAATGATTAACTCGTCCCTTGATGGTACGCATATTAGCCAAGGGACGATAAGTAATATTATTTCCAATAAACAGCGTGCCAAAGGCAAGCACATTCGGTTATTTGCAGAAAAACTAGGGATTCAAGTAGAAAAACTACTTGATGCAGAGCAGCAAAATTCGATGGTATTTAAAATACAAAACCAGCATGGCAGCGCAAATGGTAATTATAATACAATCAATAATACTGATTTAAATAGGATTGATAAAATGGAGCAGCAGATTTCAATGTTAGCAGATCAAGTAGAGTCACTTCATTTAAAATTAGAAAATTTAGTAGGCTTATTGGAAGGAAAAATGGGTAGTTGAATATGGTAACGTGATTTTATCGACTCCCCCACAACCCAAAACACAAAAAAATCCCCAACAATGCTCCCGCTTAATTCAATTGCCGTATTTTCGCCGCACTATGAGGTTGAAAACGCTGGAATTAAAAGGCTTTAAGTCATTTGCCAACGAAACTGTGATCCATTTCAATTCGGATGTCACAGGTGTGGTAGGGCCCAATGGGTCGGGTAAAAGTAATGTAGTCGATGCCGTGCGCTGGGTATTGGGCGAGCAAAAAAGTGGCCAATTGCGCCTCGACAAAATGTCGTCGGTCATATTTAATGGTACCAAAAAACGCAAAGAAGCACAAGTTGCACAGGTCACGCTGACCTTTGAAAATACTAAAAATATACTGCCCACCGAGTACGCCAATGTGAGCATCAGTCGTATGCTGTACCGCTCCGGCGAAAGCGAATACCGCCTCAATG
>JAAFHO010000043.1 GCA_013297575.1 Chitinophagales bacterium | reverse complement strand
TTTGGAATACTTCCAAGAAACTAATCAGCACATCATCCGAAGTAGCAGGACTGGTATTGGGTACATCGTAACGGGGCAAACTAAGGTCGGGCAGGTTGATTTTTGCGGTAAATGCTGCGGTAAGGTCGTTGGCCGATAAACCTGCCGAGAGCCCATTGGCCAAAGCAATAATTTTGTCCAAGTCGATCTTATTGAACAACAATTTACGCACCGTAACGGTTACCTCTTCGCCTCGGTCGTCGCAGTTATTAGGGCTACAATTGCGCAACCCATCTTTTTTGAGTTCGAGGAATAACACCACTACTTTATTGGCCAAAAATGCATCCGTCAAGGGCAAGGCATCGGGCTCACCCACAGGAAACATCTCCCACATTGGATACTGCAACGATATTGGTGGCGTACCCGTTTGGGAGGTAAATGGCGTGTATGCCAAGTCATCGGGCAAGATATAGGGTTTATAGGATACCAGCGTGGTGTCTTCTGGCAACAGTATCAGATACCCCTCCGATGTAACACCACAGCCGCGCGTAATGCCCACACTTGGGCCAGCAGCGTTGTGCGAAACATCGAGGCCGCAAACTACCCCAATACCAATTAAATTGGCACGGGTAAGGCGATCCTGTTCATCCAAATAATTGAATACTTGGTTGAGGTGGGCATTGGTGAGTACCTGATTGGCCTCAAAAACGGGATATTTATTTTGATCAGCATTCATGGCTTTGTACGATTTGCTGTTTGATAATTTTTTATATTTTTAGTTAAAGAGGGCTAAAAATGCCTAAGGAATCAACCCAAAAGCAATAATTTATAACTTTTACGTCCCTAAAGCGGTATTGTTCAATCGAACAGGATTGGCATCTGAGCCGTCATCGCAGTCGTGCAGTGTGGCTTTTGGATAGGTATTTCGGAGTTTGCCCAATAAGTCGAGTACCAACCAAAGTTTGTACGATACTTCCACCCATTTGGGGTAATAACCGGGGTTTTCTTGCGTACCGACCAATAAATCTTTGATGTTTTGCTGCGTTTCTAAACTAATCATCGTACCATCGCAAGCGGAGATAACGGGATCTGGCACTGCGCCAAATTCGGTCCAATCTTTCCCTTGGGCTATATTGGCATTCATCCACTCGTGGAATTTTACACCATAATCACCAAGTATTTTGGCGGCACAATGGCAAACTGTATCGGCTGCTTTATCAGTATTGGCGGTAGCACCAGCGTTCAACAATGCTTCAATCCGATCTTCCAATCGGAGTTCCGTCCAATCAAATGGGGCATTTGCATCCAGCCACGCGCACCATGCGTCCTCAAATTTTTCAAATTGAAAACCATAAAAGGCTACCTGTACAAAATAATCGATAATGATGCCATTGATTTCGGCAATCAGCGCGGGTGTAAATACGACATTGCAAGAAATGGTGCTCCAATCTATCGCCGCAAATTCAATGTCCAACAAAAACTGTAATGCCTCTTGGGTAAAATGCTTTAGTTTTTTATCATCGAACCATTGGATAAAAACAGGGCTATACACGCCATAAATCAATAAGGCACAATTGCACGCTTCCTCGGAACTAGGCCGAACGTTGCCCGCTGTAAGCCCTTTTGCCTCCAATAATTCGGCGATTTGTACAATTAAAGGATCGCAACGGTCAAAAACAAAGCCATTATTGCCTACCCAACAAACCTTGGGCAACAAATGAGATGGGGTTTCTAATTTGATGGTTTGATCCGCAAAACCCCGCATATCGAGGTTGTCTTTGTATGGCGCATTCCAACCGGGCATCACAAATGTCAAGCGGAACGAATACGCATCGGCATCGCAAGTGCTACATTCGCCTTCGGCACATACCGGAAACAAGGCATCGCCTGGGAATTTAGGCCGCAACAAAAGATGCTCCACAATGATCGCTCTACGCTGTCCTGCCCACGCCGCCAATTCCTTTAACATGGATTCAGCAGCGGATTTGGTACTGAATAGGGTAGGGTAAGTGGCCAATAAATTGCCTAAAAGATCGTGGAGTGTAAGTTCAAATCCTCCAACAACTGCCGTAATTTGATAAGCAGCGGTATTGGTCATTAGAGCGATAATTTCCTCAAAAGCTAACGTGGTGACTAGGGCCGTATTAGTGGCGGTTATCGCAATATTGCCCGATAACCACAGCGTATTATTGGCATCTTTTAGTTCAAAACTAACACCATAAACGCCAAAAGCAGGCCCAACTACCGTCCAAGAAAAATCAAGATCGGGGTAACCAAGCAAGAGGTTGATTCGTCGTTTTAAACCCGGTTGAAGGTCTTCCGGCGCACAAGGCATTCCGGTATAGTTCATGGCTCTGGCGCGGTCTCTACTGATCACAGGATAGGCATTGAGGAAGCCAATTTTGTCACTGATTAACTCCTTTGCGGCCAATGCACTGCCATCCAAATTGTTGAGTAAGAGGGCATATTCACCAAATTGCTCACCAAATCGCGCTAAAATATGATCTAGGAAACGGTTGCGCCGTTCCAGAAATTCCGTTTCAGTCTCCACCAATTCATCTAATGCGCTCTGTGTCAAGGTATTAAAAATATCAGAAGCACCTTGAATCAGGTTGTCGTCGATGAGCGTTGTAAAGTAAGTATGCTGTATGTTCGGATCAAGGGCAAAAAGACTACCCACTTGAGCGGTTTGGGCAAAAGCATTGACGAGTAATTGTTCAAAAACCATCAAATAACCTTGCAATTGTCGCGCCTGTGCATGACGCAATACGCCCGCATTGCCGGGTAAACCAATTGGGCTAATACCGTAGTTGCGCGGTAAACTATATTGTACTGGGAAATAGTCTTTTGGGTTTCGGAATTCGCCCTGTGGTATAGCCAAATCGGTGGGCGCATTTTTAATTTTTGGCCGTTCGGCTGCTCCTCGCAATTGGGTGAGCGTATCCACTGCCTCGTCCATACGTGGGAGGAATGGCAGACCGTTTTTGTAAAACAGAAACCTTGCAAAATTATGGTACAAACGCGGCTGGTGGTTGGACGAAACCGCCAATGTCCATTCCGCGCTGATCTTATTGGGGCTGTAGTTTTCCAAACCAATATCGGCTGCACCGCGTACGATTTGCCCTTCTGCATCGTATTTGGTGAGGAGCAGGTTGTTTACCGCCAAAACACCTTCAATATCCATCAAACGATTGATAATATCGGAAGTGCGCAGTACCGATTTTAATCCGGCGGCCACGAGTTCATCTTGTTTGATAAAACCATTGTTTAGCGCGGGGCCGTTAAAAATATCTTCTACTGGGAAACCCTCTGCCATGAGTTCGGGCAGTGCGTAAAAATGAACAGGTGGGTTGAAATACTGCTCGATCTCGAACCATATTTGCGCCTGTACCCGTTCAATATCGGCACCAGGTGATACTTCCACATCGGCGCACACGGCTACGTCTTCTACATCCACCCTTTTCACCCGGCAATAATCTTCATCCAAGTTGCGATGGCTTTGTAGCGCGGCTTTGGCATCGGCAATTTGTAATTGAGTAGCGTTTAATTTGCGGCGGTATTGTTGCATAAATCCCGTTGGGCTGCCCTCTGTGAGTTTTGCCAATATATCTGCCGTTGTTAAAGTGTTTTTTACGGCATTATTGCTAAATAAACGCAACGTAGCGTTTTGAATATCAATGATTTGTGTGCCGAATGTGACTTGGAAAGATACATAAAAGACACCACTCCAAAATTGACGCAATTCACCCGTTGCCACTGTATTATTATCGGTTTTGCTGCGCGAAAATTTGCCCAAAGTAATCGTCAATGGATCATCCGTACTGTTTACAAAAGCATCGTAATCGGCTTGTCCGAGCAGTTCCCATTCGGGGAAACGCAATTCCATTTCGTATTGCTCCAATTTTCCATCCACGGGCAAAGTGAATTTCTGATTGATCTTTCGGTTGTTCAAATCGCCCAATTCAGGATCGGATTCCAGTTCCAGCAGTGCCTCGTACAAGCCACGTGGTTGCACTTTTACAATCTGATTGGCTGGAATATCTGTTGGTTTTTGGTAACCCAGATGGACTTGTTTTTTGGCATCGCACCAAGCATACAGTACGATATCGCAAGCGCATTCTTTGCAAAACATCCAAGCATTGCGCACGCCATTGAGGTCGATCAATAAACGCCGAAAATCATCGGTTGTCCAAGGATTTACGGTCATAATTTCCCTTGCCGTAAAAAATGGCTGGTGGGTATCTGTCCCAAATGTTTCGGGTGTTAGCAGGTCGAGGATATGCCACCCTGTGCGGTAACCCAAATCGGTGAGGGCATAACACAGTGCCTCCAGCATCGTAATACCGGGGTCGTGGAGGTTGTAATCCGTCCATTTGGCACTGCCCATTTGTTCTATAAACCCGATACCCTCCCTGCGCAGGCGGTAAAAATCCTCGACCGGTTGGAGGTTGGGCGATTTTGGTATGGTAACTGGCAATTGGCTCATGATTCACAAGGGCATTGTTCGGCGGCGGCCGTAGCTTCCGCTAAGGTGATCAGGGTAATGAGGTGTTGACTGGCTGGCACCGAAACTAAAATAGAAACCGCTGTGGAGGCGATGGCTTCGTTTAAGTCTTTTGAAAACACGCTCGAGTTGCCGGGTTTATGACGGAGTTTGAAATCCGCGACATAATCAACCCAAGGGCGTTCTTCTATAAAATTGATCAAAACTGATTTGTATATTTTACCGCCAAACGAAGGGCTTCCACCACCGGGAAATGCCCAGGGAGAAAGGAATCGAGTAAGTTCTTCCTTTAGTTTTTTTAGGTAAAATGTTTCGTCAAAACCGGGATAAAAACGCACCTTAAATTCAGTTTTTACTTCCTCAAATTGTGGGTTTTTAACATGCAGTCGGACAAAGCACGACAAGCGTTTTTTCAAAAAGGTTTCTATTTCCAACAAGGTACCCAGACTGGTATAAGGCCGTAGCGGGTTGCGTACATTTTGTTGTTCTTGGTTCGGAATCGTGACGATAGTGACATGTCCCGGCGCAAGTTCGCGGTACGTACCTAGCCCGCTGGTGGTGGGTTCGTATTCGGTGTGGTTAAGGCATTTTGCCCTGTAAATCATTGGAAATGCCTCCAAAATGATCTTTTCGTAGTCCCAAAGTGTAATGGCGCGGTCTTTGTGCCGCAATCGTTCGCTGATCCTTCTATAAAAATCGATGGGTGCTTCCGCGCCTCTGCCATTAAAACTATCAAAAGGTTGGGTCACTTTTTTGACTCCTGCATCGGGTTGGTTGAGTTTGGTGATGGTGCCAGCCGGTATCGTTTTAGCGGGGAATGCGGGGTCGTTTCCTTTGTCCGAAAACGTACTCAATAGGGCTTGCGCACCCACGAGTAGTAAACGGCAAACGGCTTCACTTTTTTCTGAAACAGCCAGTCGAATCCAAAATTGGCCACTTGGCAAAATTGTATTATTGGAAGTGGCTTCGCGGGGGAAAACAAGGGTCACGATACCCGAACGCGTGAGTTCACCGGTAAGGTCTTCAACCTGATCTTTGGCAAAACTGGCCCATTCGTTGCCGCGTAAGTAACTCCAATGAATATGCTTGCTGGGGTCGGGTTTTTTCGATAATGGATCGGCAGTTCCGTCGGAGACTTGGAAGAGCAATGCTACATTTTGTGGCGGTACAATATCGCTTATGCCGACATAAAATTCTGCAATGCTCTCTTTTGTAGTGCCATCGCGCTCAAAATCGAACTGTGGGAATAAATGGACTTGATAACCAGCAAGTGGATTCAGATAAGCGTGTTTTTCAGCATCACCAAATGGAGCAATATGGTAAAAACGCGCCTTTCGGGCTTTAAAGGTATTTTCGTTACTACTGCTTACGGCGATTTGTTGGGTAGCCGTATAATCTAGGGAAAAACTTAGGGCAATGGGTACTTGAGGGATATCGTTTGGGCTCTTTGATGTATCAGTTCCTCCATTTGCCGCATAGATAAGGTAGTCTCTTAATGCGTTTTGGTAGGCAGTTTGGCCAAAATCACTAATAACAGCAATGCGTGCAAAACCATAGGCCGCATTGGTAGCGAAGGGTTCATTTTCGGTGAAATTGGGGGTGTCGAGTACCGCATTATTGATCCCATTGAGGGTCATATTAAAAGTTGTACCCGTAAATGGCGTTTCAGGTTCTTCGTTTCCCCAAATACCATTTTTCAAAAATGAAATTGTAGTATCCGGTAATGTACCATAAGCATTCGGTTGTACCTGCCAACTTCCCTTAATCGTTGCCGAAGTACAATTTTTTTGAAATACTTCTTTTGATCCAAAAATAAGACTACTGCCTGCTATCGGCGACGGCCCAAAAGGCAAAAATGGTTTAGAAGTGTCCACTGGCCCAAAATCGTTGTTCACGGCCAAGGTTTTTAATCCAATTACATTTACTGTTAGGGCGATATTAGTGATTTTAGTATTTTGAAATAACAGATAAATATACGCGGGGGTATCTTGCCGAATACCGATCATCAATACGGGCAATGTTGCCTCAAAATGGAAACCGTGTGTTTTTGCGATATATGGTGTAATCGCAGGATCGTTGCCCTCCAATTTGGCTATAATGCGGAGATTAGTAGCACTTGTGCGTGTGAACGACACCGGTACTTTCTCTAACCAACCGTCTTTTGTGGTAAAAGAGCAAGTTATATAGGGTAATAATTCATTATTGAAGCCGATAAGCGCGTTGTCAATGGTTATATCCAACGTAATTGTCCGTGCGCCTTCGGCCATATACAGGTAGTGCGAACCGATTGCAAAACCTACTGTTGCGCGGGACATTTTGATGGCCGACAAATTGCCATCGGTATATATTTTATTAAAAAATGGGTGCCAAGATTGGTCATCGGTCACAAATGCCCCACCGAGACCATCATCAGAATTGGTAATGGGCGAAGCAAACAGGCGATGTCCCATTGTAGGTAAACTGTCGCCGGGCTTATTGATATGCCTGTACAATGTTTTTAATTCAACAACTTTTGCTTTGTTGGCCACCAAATCGCGGTTATTGGCAAAAAATGCTGCTTTACCCAAATCATCTTTTCCTGCTTTTAGTAAGGCATTTTCTTCCAAAAGATGCGTATCCACGTGCTTAGCCAATTCCAGCAGCAGGTGTGCCTGGCCGGGTGCCGCAGGTTTTTCTTTCAACTGCAAAATATCGCGGTAGTAAAAATCCAAATGCCGCGCAGTGAGCGTATTGGTGGCTTGTCGGGCGTACTCATTGAGCCTTAAAAAGGCCAAAAACAAGGTATAATGCGGCTCATGTTGGTCCCAATTGGTCAATGTCGCTTCCAACGCGAGTTTGGCCTCGGCGATGGTGCGCGTATAAACTTTGAGCAATTGGTCAAATATTGCCGTAAATAAATTATGCGTTGCAATGTGATTTACTTTGTCAAATACGGTAACACCAGTACCAAAAATAGAAGGCTGCGGTGTTATGGCTGTCCTGTAAATTGTCCAACTGGCAGACCCATCGGTGATCCAATCCGAAGAAAGTCCGGTTGAAAGCACATTAGAAAATGTGGTTACAGGCGCGCCCAACACGCGCATATCGGGTGTGGGAACTATATCGTTCAAAAAAGTGCCAATACCACTATCGTAATAGGCGATGAGGCGTCGAAATCCGGAGGCAAGTTGGGTTTGTATTAAATTGCTCAACGTCGATTTTAGTCCTGTTTCATTGGGTAAGGCCGTTTTGAGCAGGTCAATTTGTTGTGCTAATGAGCCAGCAATACAAAATAAATGGCCTAAATGGTCGCGCAGCCCTGGATCATCGGTATCATTATCGAGGTTATTGAGAAAAGCAAAAATCTCCTGAACACGCACTGCATATACTTTGATGTCCTGAATAGCAGCGGTGGCTAGCAAAACGGATATATCATCGGCAAAAAAACGTTGCCAATCGCCATTGGCTGTATTGGTTTGGTCGTAGTAT
Source organism: Chitinophagales bacterium (assembly GCA_013297575.1). Lineage (GTDB taxonomy): Bacteria > Bacteroidota > Bacteroidia > Chitinophagales > Saprospiraceae > M3007. Next base: position 8,889 of record JAAFHO010000043.1, on the reverse strand, counting down.
TGGAGGTAGGTAGCGTACGCACGCGCAAACACCATCAGATGACCGGGTGTACGCTCATTCACGGGCGCGTATCCAGGATCGAGCGCAAGGGCGCGCCGTTGTTCTTGGCTTGTCCCTTCCCGGACGAGTTTTTGGTTGTCGATATTTTGCGTGCAATCCATTATTTGTTATCTGGCAAAAGGTTAATGGTAGTAGTAAGGTTGATATCTGTTCCTTCTTCTTTGTAGAAAGGGAACACGAAATTGAACCTTGAATTGGTGGAGCGTACCCTGTAAATGACTTCAATTAGGATAACACCTTCGTTTTCGCGACTTGTATCAAGTTTTACTTTTTCCACATCAATACGCGATTCGTGGTACAGTACCGCTGCTTCAATTTTGTGCGCCATCAAGGTTTTTAAGGTGGTATCGAGGTTTTCAAATACCAATTCCTCCAAGTTGCAGCCAAAATCGGGCAACATGACGCGTTCACCGGGTGCTGTGGTGAGTAAAATCTCTAAACTGGAAGAAATATCCGCTTCCTGTTCTAGCATTTCTACTGCATTGAGTGTTTTACTGAATGTTGGCGGAAACGACCAGCCACGACCTAAAAATGGAATATTCATGTTGAGATTTGTTATTCAAGTAAAGATGGTGTCGGTGGTTTCGGCTTCGCTCAACCACCTCTTTCTTCGCTACGGAGATTAAGCGATATTGACACTAATAGAGTTTGATAAAAGTCAATTAATAACGCTATTTTACATCATAGCATGAGTTGATTTGAATGAACAAGTAATCTAAGGAGCGAAGAACGCGGTGGTTTCGGCTGCGCTCAACCACCTCTTTCTTCGCTACGGATATTAAGCGATATTGACACTATTAGAGTTTGATAAAAGTCAAATAGCACGAGTTGATTTGAATGAACAAGTAATCTAAGGAGCGAAGAACGCGGTGGTTTCGGCTGCGCTCAATCACCTCTTTCTTCGCTCCTTGGATTTGCATTACATTCAAGTAAATTCGATCCTTGAAACGAAAATAGTTATTATCTGACCACCTCATCTGCTTAAAAAGTGTCACCTACTCTCAATTCTAGGAGCGAAGAACGCGGTGGTTGAGCGCAGCCGAAACCACACGCCCCCTACCCCCCAATCAACACCGTTACCGCCCCAGGAGGTATAATCAATCCGCCACCAGCCGTTGGATCACCCACTCTAGCAGCAGGCATACCCCCAATCATTACCGTAGCGGATCCTTTAATGATGGCGTCTGCGCCGCAAGTATCCCCCAATCGCGCTGCTGGCATACCGCCAATCAGTACTGTGGGGGCGCCGGGTGGTATAATCGGTACTGGCGCGCCTGATGTAGCAGTGCTAACAATCATATCCGAGACTCTTGCTGCTGGTAACATAAATTACTATTTTATTTGTTTTACTTTCCTTAGTTAATCTGAACAACTCCGCCTTTTATCACCACTGTACCACTACCTTTTACGGTGGTACTGGCTCCCGAAATCTCAGCACTTCCACTACCTGCCGCTTTGTAGGCGGCAGAGGCTTTGAAGTCCATATTTACGCCTTCCATTTTGATGTCTTTGGTGGCTTTTAGTATAAAATCCTTAGCACTTTCAATGGTGATGCCTTTGTCGTCGAGGGTAATGGTATTGCCGTTTTGATCCTCTAGTTTGATGCCTTTGTCTTCTTCCGAAAGGGTTAATTTATTGCCTGCGGGTGTTTCAAAAGCCATGATCTTTTTGTCATCATCGAAGGTCATTTTTAGTTTTTCTCTCGAAATATATCCCTTCAAATGGTTATCGTCTTTTGGTGGCTCGGGTGCGGGATGTTTGCTGCTATGGCACATGCCAAGTATGACTGGAAACCGAGGGTCATCGTGCAAAAAACCTACAATTACCTCGTCATTAATTTCAGGTCTAAAATACGTACCACGCTGATTACCAGCATCTAATGTAGCAATACGCGCCCAAGTACCTTCTTCCTGCGGACTAATGAGCGGTAGCCGCACTTTAATACGATCTTCGCCATCAGGGTCGCCTTCCAACTTGGTTACAATACCAGTATGCAAGCCACTTACTGCCGGAATCAATCCCGCTGCGGGCATAGGCCGCAAATTGTGCATCGCGGCAAAATTTTCTGGATTGATACCAAATTGTACATCAGTCTCCCAGTTACCACCTGCAAACTGATGCCGCACCGCAGATACAAATACCTTGCCCTGCATGCGTTCTCCTATGCCCTGTACTTCCATAATATTCCCCGGTTTTACCCCTGCAAATCCTTGAAATTTGACACGTCCGCGTACTTTGGCCAGCCGTTCGCGCAAGAGTTGACCATCGGCCCATACTTGCAATTCGGGACTACTCATTTTGCCGCCATGCCTTAGGTTATGCGCGGAGCCACCTATGACATCGGCGAGCGTTTCCGGTGTGATATTGCCATTACTCGTTGTGTTGGGTTCGCTGGCCTCTGCTTCGATCAATTCCTGATCCGAGGCATTCCAACTGTGTGCTTTAATGCCTTTGCTTTGTAATCGGGCATCTATTTCGGCATCCAGTTCGAGTATCGTAGCACCAAAAGTGGCGGTGACCACAGATTCTAGTCCAGTATTGGGTTTGGCAATGATAATTTTGCCATCTTCTACCATCACAAATTGACCATTGGCTTCGGCGCGGCAGATCATAAAATCCCAGTCTGTTGCTTCGTATTGTACCACTTCCTTCAAATCGGGCGTGGTTGCTTCCACATCTTTATCCAACCCGTAGGCACCAATAATATCTTCTAAAATAGCACTGTCTTTTTGATCTTCAAAATAAGCACTTTTTAAACCTGAGGTCATTTTAACTGCTTCGTCGCGACATTCTACGATTAAAAAACTACCAGTTCTTCTAATTTTAACGCTGTTTTTGATCACTATTCCTTTAAAAACCGTTGATTCCTCGGAACGATAACCCAATTTGATTTCAATCTTTTTCCCCGGAATAAATTGATCCGAATTACCCACTTCAAATGTACCAATAGCCGCTTCTCCATCTAAAATATGCAGTATGGCCGATGGCACCCGATTGAGTTCTCTTGATACGGCTATCGACAGCACCTGTATGGTCGTGGAAACCTCCTTACCTTCCATCAGTATCCTTGCGGTACAAAGGTCGGGAGAGGCTGGTGTTGGAATAGTGGAGGCGTTATTGGGCATGTGGGTGATTTAATTTGAGTTTTTATCAATAGGTGGAAAAACAAGTTCCATACCGGGTTTTAGTGACCTGAAATTGCCAATACCATTAGCGGCGGCTACTTGTAAATAAAAGCGAGGTTCGCCATAAATACGTGCGCACATGAGTGGTAAGGTATCGCCTGCCTTTACCATACGGATATGGGTGAGGTCGGGAGAATGCCTGTTTTCCTCAGCGGCTCGTTTTTGATCTTCGATGGTACTTTTTAATTTTACCTTGGCTACTGCCCGCAGCGGATGTCCATTAGGGCTAAATAATTTGTAAGTAATACTCAATTCAAGTACACGACCAATAAAAACTGCGTTTTCGCCCCAAGCCAATTTAATCACGTTGGGCTGGTGGGCATCATCTTTGAAATTGACCAGCAGTGTTTTGAATGCCTTTATTTCATCGGCGATACTTTCCCGTGGTTTATCATCAATAATACCTGTATTGTCAAACAAGAACTCAAAGGTTATTTCCTGCGGTTCTGTTTTTTCGTACTTCATTTCCTGTCCGCTGGTACCCTGTGCTTGCGCATTATCGGCGTACTTTAATTTGTACTCATGGGTATAACTTTCGGGGTTAATGAGCACTGTTACGTGTTCATCAGCGTCCAGTAATGAACCAGTTTCGGCTTTTTTAGGGTCTTGAAACCCCAAAATGAGCATTTTTTCCAATTTTCCAGTAGTAGCCATTATCGTTCATTTTTTTGCTGAAGAATTTGAAGAACCTGTTCCACGCATTCGGCCACTACTGCCTCTTTATCCACCCCCCCAACGCCCCCATTACCGCTCTGCAGTTGCTGAGGAGAAGGTGTAGCATTGGGCTGACTAGGCGGTGTTACCGAAACCTTGATATGCAATTCTTTTATTTCGATGGGCATAGCGCAGATTTACTTGATGGTGAAGTACTGGTAAATAAGTTCGAGTGTCTCGATCACGATGGCGTTTTCGTTGGCATTGAGGTCTGTTACGCTCCATTTTTTTGGAATGGCGTGGGTGACGTTCCAGGTGCGCAGCGGCTCGCTTTTTTCGTTCATCAAGATAATACTAATATCTGTTGGTCGAAAATCGCGGTCGCGAAATGCGGCCAAACACCATTTAGTGACTTCCGAATCGATCAGCATGCCCCGCTTGAGTACAAGGTCGGCATATTTGGTTCGACCAGGTAATTTATGAGTAAAGCGGTTTTCGCCACCCTCCTTAAATTCTTCCATATCGTACTCTACCGAAAGCCCCGAAACCGTCTGAAACCTGACATCGTTTTTCCCTTTTAAACCAGTGAATTCCACTTTATAATAGAACCCCCAAGGCGGATAATAATCAACCATAACAGATGGCGTTTTTAGATTTTCATGAGTTTAAGCCCTTCGTGCGCGATTTCGAGGCTTTCCATCGCGATTTCATTCGCATCGGATTTGAGATCGGGTGCGGTTACTTTTACGGGGAAACAGCGTGTTGCCGACCAAGCGGCCACAGGCACGTGTTTTTCGTTGAGTAACCGGATCACTACATCGCGGCGGCCTTCTACCCGTTCGTTTGAAATTTCATCGAGCCAAGTGTTATAATCAAAATCGCCTTCAAATTTGCCCCTTTTTAGGGTGATATTGCTAAATTTACGCATTCCAGGCATTTTGATCTTATTAAAATCCTTGCTGTCGCTGTGTCGGTATTCGATCATTTCAACCTGCATATCGAGTCCGGTTACTTCGGAGAAACTTATTTTTGCGCCGCCCCAGTCCACTTGGAAATGAAAACGAGGTATTGGATATTCTTGTGCCATAATTTTATTGTAAGTGGTGAGTTATAAGAGATGATCTATTAATTTGGACTATGATTCGGCCAATTTATGAGAGAACCGGAGGATAATAAATTCTGCGGGGCGTACTGCTGCCATACCGATTTCTACAATCATTCGACCTTCCAATATATCCAGCGCGGTCATTGTTTTACCAAGGCCAACGGCAACATAAAAAGCATGTTCGGGTTTAACGCCCTGCAACGCACCCTGCCGCCAAAGGGTATTAAGGAAGTTTTCAATCATGGCCTGTACGCGCACCCATGTATTGGCATCGTTGGGCTCAAAAACAAATTGCTCGGTGGCTTTTTTAACAGATTCCTCTACAAAAATGAAGAGGCGACGCACGTTCACATAACGCCACTCATTATCGTTGCCCGCCAAGGTGCGCGCGCCCCAAACGAGGGTGCCTTTGCCCTGGAAGGGGCGTATGGCATTGACCGATTTGCCCGCGAGGGTATCCACATTCAAATCACTTTGGAACTGGCTCGAAACCTGTATTGTTGGTTGAATAACACTCGCAACACTCACGTTAGCAGGTGCTTTCCATACGCCTCTGCTATTATCAACACTCGCATAAATACCTGCCATAAGGCTACTCGGCGGTAGCACTACACCGGAACTTAGTATTTTATCGAGAATAAGGTTGTATAAGGCGTTATTCTTATCCTTTACTTTGCTCAATTGAGTAAAGGAGTAATCGTTAAGTGCAAGCAGCGCATCTGAAGCAGTATTCATTGCGGTCTGTGCGGCAGTAAGTGCTGTTAAGGCATTGGCTTTATTGGTTGTTGCAGTAGCCAGTTCTGTTGTTTTTGTTCCCAGCCAAGTATTAACGGCCGCCGCCAACGCACCTGCTGCCGCATTTTGGATGGTTACATCTACATTACTCATGCCTACTGCATCATAAATGGCCAATTTTATGTTTTCTTCAACAAGAACAACGGGTGCTAATGTATCCGCTATTGTATTGATTTGTGTCGCAATATTAAATGCCTTTTCGGCAATACTAAAATCGGATAATTCTACTTCATAAGCATCCTCTGCTGCTACAAGTGCGGCGTAATTTGTTGATCCAGTTAAGGCTGCGGCAACATTTGCAGGTACGGCGGATGCTGCGCCATTTTCCGTATAAAGTCGGACAAAACTAATATTGTCACCACTTGTATTCCTAAGTCGATAGGAGAAAACTGTTTCTATAAATGGATAATAAGCCGCACCATATTTTGCCTCATCCACGCCAGATGGAACACTGTTTCTGAAAAAAGCAGTGATATCAGAGTTGGTTTTGTACTTATCAGATACATCTAAAATAGTGAACCTATCTTGTAATTCTGCGCATTGCTTGAGTGCAGCCGTTGCCCATTGCCCGTATTGGGTATTGTTTAAAAGTACGGCCTCAGGACTCACCAAAAGCGTCACTTCATCCACTCCTTTTGCAACCGCCAAACCGTTTAAAATGCTGTTAATATCGGCTTTGCCATCCAAAAATGAACCTACCGAAATGATATAACATGGCCCCCCACCATTGGCATAAAAGGCCTGCACAGCATGGTATAAGATGAACGGGGGATTGGGTTTTTCAACAATATCTACCTGAAATGTTCCCGAAGCGGTATTAAAATCAACATCCACCCTAAACCGTTCTGTACTTGAAGTGCCGAATAAACTTTCGTACTCAAGGAGTGATGTAATTCGAACGGGTTTAAGGGTCAAATCTGTTTTCCCTTCGGCAGCCTTCTCGGTATAACCGATAAACGCCGGTATGGCCGTTTCTACCGGCGCAATGGAAGGTGGAAATTTCGGGATCTCTTCGATGTAAACCCCTGGGGTTTTATACATTGTTGCCATGTTAACTTGTTTTAAATTGTTGACAATGTGATAGTTATTAGACTTTTGAACAAAAGATCACTGGGCATGACTGGCTCTTTTGTTCATAAAGTTTATTTACTTATTGATAAATTTCTGAAATTATTTTTGTAATCTTTTTCGGTGGCGTATTTTGGTCAAATTCCACTTTTATCGTACCCTCCGAGGGCTTTAGATGGGCACCTGTGGCAGCACTACCAAAAAAGGTAAGCGGCAACGAACCCAATTCCGTACTGGGCAATGCCGGATTGGTTTTGCTCTTGTACCGCCATATCGAACGCCGATTTTTGAACCGTACCTCAAATACTGGCGTGGTGGATTTTACCAGCCCTCCCGTGGTACAACTCATAGCGGCATCGGTGGGGTGAACTGCACGGATTTGGATCAAAGCATATACGATGTCGGGTATTTCGGAATCGAGCAAAATACCTTTTGCTGGTGCGCCTAACATACCAACGGGTGGCGTAATAACAGGTATGTCGCTTTGATGTAAAAATACCGGACAATCATTGGCGGCCACACCTGTATAAATATTTTCGGTACCACCAATTTCATTTGTGACCTGTATAATGTTTCCCGCGGATTGTAGCAATGCTTCTATTGGATAATTGGTGGCCGGAGGCACAAATGCAGGAAATGGTTGGCTCAAGAAAAGACCCTTTGGTGTGTTAGTGCCACTAGTGTTTTTTAAGACAAATACATTTTCCTTAAAGCGGTATATTTTTCCGTCGGGAGCATATGGAATTTCATAAATATTGCGGCTATACAATGAATGCGCCGTGTAATTGTCAAAATCCTTGTGCCGCACCGATACCACAAATTCAAATACCGCATCATCCGCAACGGGTACATCATTGGGTACCACTACCACACCACCCAATGCAGTATCCTTATATACGCCGCGCAAGCCTTTAATCAGCGTTGCTGTTTTTGAAGTCGGTTCAATGTTCAAAAAAGGCCTTCTATCGTAGTTCAATAGTCGCTTTTCCTTTTGTATGGTACTTAGGTTGTCAAAAACCACAGTACCCTCATCCAGCCAGTAATGGTGGAGTAGCCGAACTTCAAAAAGGCGTTTGTAACCGATGGTAAGTATTTCCGACACTTTGCTTATTTGGCTTTTTTGTGAGAAAATTCGTTGACTATTTCCGTAATTAATCCGCTTTCACTTTGTACCGCTTTGAATTTCAGATCGAGCATACGCATCATATACAGCGCAAATGGATATTGTTTGCCCCCCAAAGTCCCCCATAAATGGTTCACTTCTTCGATATTAGGTGAGTACAGATCAAAAATCAGTTTGAAGGTTTCTAATTGATCCAGTACATTATTTGGTGCGTCGGTATTGATAGAAGCAGGCAACACATTATCTTGGGTAAATACATTTTTTGACTGGAAAAAACGCAATGTCCGAGATAATACCAGCAGCGCATTGGTGTAATTGGTATGTGTGGCGGTGACCAAAATAAGGAAATTGGCAAAGACGGGCGGGTTCTCGTAACTAGCTTTGAGTGATATATCATCCCGAACATAATTGGGTACGTTTTTGAGGGTTTTCTCTTCCTTTATATTCACGATAGAGATGACCAGCATATCTCGATTTACGCCGCCGTTATTTCCACCACCTGTAAAGCCTTCCCCAATATTACCCAGTTCCACTTGAGTACTGGCTCCAGTAGCATATACACTATCGAAATGGTGCTCCAATTCGTTTAATACAATGGTGAGGGCGTGGGATATCATCGGTTATTTTTGTAGATGTTTTTGGTTAATATTGATTATATTTGGTTTGGTGCTGCTCAATTTGGTTGCTGCTGCAAATAACTGTACAAAGATTTAAACATAAACGGCTTTTAACACTCCTTGCAAAACGTTGTCGGAATCCAGTATTTGGCAACTCCTGAATTCAGGATAATTAAACCAAAGTTAAGGCTTCCCAGTTGACCATATTATTGCGGATCGCCTTTGCTACTACACCTTGAATGGTATGGCAACTCATCTTTATTTTAATGTTTTTAAAGTAGG